>JBOGEU010000181.1:0-11733 GCA_050741995.1 Acidimicrobiia bacterium
TCGAGGAGATCGGGATCGAGCTGCCGATGCAACTCGAGACCGGCCTTCCAACAGTCACGACCGATCTGCCCGATCTAGAGGTGCCCCAAGACGAGGGGATACCGGTCCCCCCACTCGAGGAAGTCACGCCGGTTCCCGACTTGCCCCTTGAGGACGAGATACCGGGCCCCCCTCCCCTCCCGGCTCAGCCACTTGACGGTTCTGTGCCCGATGTGACGGTGCCCACCATCACCGTGCCGCCCACGGACCCGCTCACCATTCCCGAGCTGCCCTGAAAGGCCGACTGTAACGAACTTGCCCGGGGCCCGATTACAGGGTTGAGATGAGGCACCACCACGACAACGACCTCGATCGGGACCGCTCGAACTCGGTGTGGGCCGAAAAGGTACACAGTGGCTTGATCGATGAGATCACCCCGCGTCGAATCGCCGAGATAGCAGCCCTGGCTGGGACCGTCGTGGTCGCCTCGACAGCTGTGGCGTCGGCGGCAGGAGCCGCCGTCAGCCAAGGAGGTATCACCATGAGTATCGGACAAGCAATCGCTTCCAGCGGTGGGCTCAAGCTCGCAACTGGGGGTCTCGCTGCCGCCCTCGCCTTGGGCGGCGGAGCCATGGCCACAGGGCATGTCTCCTGCGAGACGACCGTTCCCACGGAGGTCCAGGGGAACCTGCTGGTCGAGACCGGCCTCGATGGGCAGGCCCAGGCCCAGGTCGAAACACGGACAATCGAGGTTGAAGGGCTCGGCTTGGTAGACGTGGCGCATAGCGACGTCGAAGTCGAGGTCCTCGGGATCCAGCTCGAGGACGGCGCTTCGGCAGAGGTTCGGTCGGAGAACCAGGGCGTCGCTGAAGTCGACTTCACCCTCGATGGCGTGGTTAGGACACTCCTCGTGTCAGTAGCCGACGGTGAGCTGTTGGCGAGCATGGCGCCGACGGTGTCCGCCGACGCTTCGGTGAAGGGCGATGCCGCGATAGAGGCAGAAGCCGACGCAGATGCAGACGCGAGCGCCGAAGGAGCCTTGGGCATCGAAATCGATGCGGATGCGAGCTCAGAAGGCACGCTCGACGCCGACGGCGATATAGATCTCTTCACGGGGCTTGGCGCCGATGGCGAAATCGACATGTCGGGCGAGGTCGATGCCGACGTCGACACCGGCATCCTGGGCGGTCTCGGGATCGGCGGCGACACCGGCATCCTGGGCGGCCTGGGAATCGACGCCGAGATCGACGACTGAACCCCATCCGACCAGCAAAGAGAACGGGCCCCGCTGCAGGCGGGGCCCGTTGTCGTGCTCAGCACCAGATCAACAGTTCTCTAACGATTACCGCCCATATCTGGGCCCGGGGATCCGTTGACCGTCACGCCACTTACATCGTCGCCACCTACCGTTTTCGAGATCAGTTCCGCGTTTGGCTGGTGGGGGGTTTGGAGATGTCCTTGAGTGCCTCGTCGGGGGTGTCGACCGGAAGTAAACGTATCTTTTCCAGCCCTCTCTTGTTTTTCTCCTCGGAGGGCGTGAGATCGTCCCAGGTCTCGAGCTCGGAGAGGATCCGTTCCGCCCATGCCTCGACGGTGTTGAGGAGGCTGATGAAGAAGTCGACCGCCAGGGCCCTGATGTAGACCTGATCCTGGGTGACATTGATTCCGTCGAGGAACTCTTGTTTGACTTCGCCGGCGAATCCGAGCATGTCTTGGGCATCGGACTGCACCTGTTTGAGGGTCCCGACGAGCTCGTCTTTGGTTCCGAGCGGAGCGACGAAGACACGCAGCATCGCCTCGAATTCCATCGAAAACGGTGTGACCGGGGTTCCCAGCCACTCCCGTAGCGCTTGCGTGCCGTCTTCGGTGATCGAGTAGACGGTACGGGCTCGCTTTCCGGTGTATTCCTTCTCGCCCTGGATCAGACCCATCGCGGCGAGACGCTTCACCTCCCGGTATATGGCACTCTCGGCGGCCGGCCACACGTAGCGGAAGTAGCGAACTCGCTGCTGAACCAGCTCGTAGGGCGACCAGGGTCGCACTGCGACCTGGGTGAGCACCGCATACGAGGTGGTCGTCAGTTGATCTGCCATCCCTGCTGCCTCTTGACTTACTCTAACTTGGAGTATATGGTTACTCCAATATGGAGTATAGGCACTCCGGGGCGCCATCCAAGGAGGAACCGACATGACCGATCGATCCGGAAGCGACTACGTGGATACTCTCGTTATCGGAGGAGGCCAGTCCGGGCTGGCAGTCGGCTACCACCTCTCCCAGCGCGGCCTTTCGTATGCGATCGTCGACGGCAATGAGCGGATCGGTGACGCCTGGCGCCATCGGTGGGACTCGCTGCGGTTGTTCACCCCAGCTTGGTTCAACGGGCTTCCCGGTATGCCGTTTCCCGGATACCACTGGGGATTCCCGAGCAAAGACGAGATGGCTGACTATCTGGAGAATTACGCCCGGCATTTCGACATTCCTGTCGAGACCGGTGTCAGGGTGGAGAGACTGTTCCGAGAAGGGGATTTCTTCGTTGCGATTGCGGGAGACCGGCGGTTCGAGGCCGACAACGTGGTCGTGGCGATGTCGAGCTGGCAGAAGCCACGGATCCCGGAGTTCGCCGAAAAGCTCGATCCGAGCATTGTCCAGCTTCACGTCGCCGACTACGCCAACCCAGCCCAGCTCCAGGATGGGGGTGTCGTGGTGGTCGGAGCGGGCAACTCGGGAGCCGAGGTCGCCAAGGAGCTGGCCAGAACCCACGAGGTGTGGCTGTCCGGGCCCGACACCGGGTCCATCCCCTTCCGCCCCGAGAGTGTGGCGGCGCGAGCTCTCATGCGCTTCGTCGGGAGGGTCATCTTCCACCGGGTGCTCACCACCAGCACGCCGATCGGAAGGAGAGCCCGGCCCAAGATGGTTTCAAGCGGCGAGCCCTTGCTCAGGGTCAAGCCCAAAGACCTGGCAGAAGCCGGGGTGGAACGTGTCCCCCGAGTCACCGGTGTCCAGCAGGGCCGGCCCCAACTCGAAGACGGCCGTGTCCTGGATGCTGCCAATGTGGTCTGGTGCACGGGATTCCATCCCGGGTTCTCATGGATCGACCTACCGGTGATCGAAGACAAGACGCAGCAGCCCAACCATCATCGTGGCGTCGTCGAGGAGATGCCAGGCCTCTATTTCGTCGGCCTCAAATTCCTCTATTCGGTCTCATCAGAACAGATCCACGGCGTGGGACGGGACGCGGCCTACATCGCCGACACGATCGCCGCCAGACGAGGAAAGAACAACAGAAAGCACTCTCCAGCGAACGAGCAGGACCAACTCGAGTCTGCCCAACTACAACACAAGTAGAGATCGCCTCGACGACTCAATTCAAACGTGAGCCATGGACGGGATTTCTACGATGACGACGTGAGTTCTCGGGAGCTTGACGAGTACTTCGAGGACCGACCAGGGTCGCGGGAGATCTTCGCAATCCTCGCCGACCGGATCAATGCTCTGGGCGATGCCGAAATGACGATCGGTTCGCAGATCAGCTTTGGACTGCAGCGAAAGTTCGCCTGGTTCTGGCTGTACAACGTCACGACCAAGAATCCGAATGGTGTGCCACACCTCATGCTCGCTCTCGACCACGAGAGGAAGAGTGAGCAGGTACGCAACGTCAGCCAGGTCGGGAAACACCGCTGGAACCATCAGATCGTCGTAAGGACCACAGAGGACGCTCGAAGCCGGTGGTTGGGCGAGTTTCTCTCTCTGGCATACCGGTACGGAGGTGGATAGGACTTGTCGCGACGCCGATATGCCCTTTACAGATCGCGGGGTGCCCCGGTAGTTTCGCTGGGGACCAGTCGACATCCGAGGAGTTGGTTCAAATGTCAGCGGAGACCAGGTACTGGCTCCTGCGGACAGGCTCAATGGCGGCAATCCTCGGATCGATCTTGTCCGGCGTGGGCAACGGTGTCCATCCGGTAACCCCGCGAGACGAGCCGGAGGGAGTGGCTCGGGTCATCGCCGACAGCGACGCCTGGACCCTGATCCACGTCATCATCCTCGTCGGCATCGTCTTGATGTTGATTGGCATTGTCGCGTTCCGCCACTCGATCGAAGGGGGGAGGGCCGAGGCCCTGGCCCGGCTCGGGGCGGTAACCGGCACGATCGGTGCGACCATCGGTCTGATCACCATCGTTCTCGACGGCGTGGCGGCCAAGCAGCTGGCCGATGCCTGGGCCGCTGCCCCCGAGGCCGACAAGTCGGCCACGCTCGGACTGGTCAGCACCAACGAGACGATCAACTTCGCCCTCGCCGGGCTGTTCAACATGATGTTCGCCGGGGTGCCCTTCACCTTCCTCGGGCTGGCCGTGGCTCAGAGCGGTGCCTTCCCGAGATGGTTCGGATGGATCGGGGCTCTCGCCGGTGTGGGGTCGATCGGAGCGGGAATCTTCCAGATGTTCACCGGCAAGCCCACGGTGGCGTCGCTGGTCCTGACCATCATCGGCCCTACGGTCATCGTGATTTGGACGCTGATGATGGGGGTCATGGTGGGCCGCAGGGCCGCCCAGTCCAGGTCGCCCCAGTCGTCGGGCACCAGTTAATCGCACGTCTGAAGACGAGGTCATCCCCCCGCGTGGTGGCTCGATGCTGTCACGACGCGGTCGTCCTAGTGTCCTGTCCGGTGGGTCCGCTTGCTATTTCGGCGAGCCATTTTCATTCATGGCAAGGACGCACAACGAAGGCGCACTGGCCGTTCGTCGAGGCGGAGGACGCAGCCCAGGGGTGAAAAGGGCCGTCGAAATACATGCATGATCTGCCGGTCAGGACACTAGAGGTGGTGATCCAGCCAGTCGAGGAGACCCGTGATCGCGGCTCGGGCAACATCGTTGACGTCGTACTCCCCGTCCGAGCCGCGGATCGGGTAGATGTAGCCGTGGAGATCGTGATCCCAGCTGACCCAGTCGACGGGCTTTCCCGCCTCCTCGAGCAGCTCGTAGGTGACTCGGAAGATGCCCTGGAGATGATCCTCGTCGCGGCCCATGACAAGGATCGGCGTGTCGATCGTGGAGATGCGCTCGACCGCCTTGGCCATGTCGATTCTCGACCTGACCTTCTCGGTCTCCGCCATCTGCATCTCCTCGATGTTGCGCATACCGGTGCTCGGCTCGACGAACGCCGTGTCGTCGGGGTTGAGTGCCAGGAACTCGTGGGCGGCGGGCTCGGCTGCCACCGCCGCCTTGACGCCCTGGTACTCGGACGTGATCTTCAACACCATCTCCCCGCCGTGACTCATACCGATGAGACCGACGCGGTCGGCATCCACGAGAGGATCCTTCTTGAGCTCGTCGACGATGGCGATCTCGTCCTCGTACTCCAGTGGGGAGCGGTTGAACATGTCGCGGCCCTGACGGATGTCTCGGACCAGATGTCCACCGAGGTCGTAGCCGAGCTCGACCTCGCTCCGGTACCGGATCCAGGCACATGCGTAGCCGCGTTCGAGGAGGCGGTCCATGATGTGACCGCGGTTGGCCACGGCATCGCGGATCCACGCCATGCCACCACCACCGTTGCCGGATGCGAGGAGAACCACAGGGTGCGGGCCGTCACCTGCCGGAAAGCGGAGGCCAATCGGGGCGTAGAGCCCGTCCCAGGTCTCGATGTACCTGAGCTCGACCGGGACCTCGGAGCCGGCGACCTCCTCGACGATGGTGACATGCTCTGGATCCTGTCCCATATCCATCCCTTCTCGACCTGCGCAAACGTTCGAGCCGTACGATAGAGCGCATGATCGTCACATCCACCAGCCCACGATGAGAGCGGCGCACGTCACCCAGATCGGCACTCCACCAAGCCCGGCGACCCTGCCCAGCCCGATGGCCGGCGAGGGGCAGTCTCTGATCTCGGTGACTGCCGCCCCGCTCAATCCCGTCGAACTGAGGGTGGCCGCAGGACGCATGCCGGGGTCTTTGGTGCCATATGTGCCCGGGCTCGAAGGGGTGGGGACGATCGTCGAGTCTGCGAACTTTCCCGTCGGCACCCGGGTGCGATTCGAGAACGACCTACCCGGCTTCGGCAAGGACGGCTCGATCAGGGAGCTTGCCGTGGCCGACGACGATGGCATCGTCGAGGTGCCCGACGCAGTCGGGGACAATGAAGCCGCTGCAGTGGGCGTCATCGGTGTCACCTCCGAGCTGGCGTATCGCCTCGCCGGAATGACCGGAGGCGAGAGGGTGGCGGTCCTCGGCGCCACGGGTGGGGTGGGTCACATGGCGGTTCAGCTCGCAGCCGCCCGCGGTGGCGAGGCGGTCGTCGCCGTGGGACGCAATCGGCCCGGCCTCGATTGGCTCGAGTCGCACGGGGCGACGGCCTCGGTGGACCTGAGTGAGACCGCCGACCTCACTACTGCCCTGGAAGAGGCAGCCGGCGGCCCGCTGGACATCGTCATCGACTCGCTCTGGGGTGAACCGGCGATGGGGGCGATCGGAGCCCTGGCCGATGGCGGGCGGCTGGTGAACGTCGGGAACACTGCCGGAACCGACGTCGATCTGCCCCTCCAGGCAATGCGAAAGGCGAGGAGCGCGGTCATCGGCCTCTCGTCGGGATGGACACCCCTCCCCGACAAGCTCGACGCATTCCGCTACGTGTTGCAGTTGATGGCGGAGGGCGAGGTGACCGTCCGTCATGAGGTCGAGCCACTCGACGCGATCACTCGAGCCTGGCAGCGTCAGGGCGGATTCCCCCACGCCAAGCTGGTGATCTCGGTGCAGTCGTCGACATGAGGCACCGATGAGGGCCATGTCATGAGTTGCCCTGGCGTTGCTCCGCGGCTCTGGCCAATGCGGTCCAGACACCGGCCGGGCGCAGCGGCATCTGGAGGTCGGTGACCCCGTAGGGAGCCATGGCGTCGAGGGCGGCGTTGACGATCGCCGGGGGAGCGCCGATACAGCCGGCCTCGCCCGACCCCTTCACTCCGAGCGGGTTGGAGGGCGCGGGGTGAACCAGGCGATCGGAGACGATGGGCGGGGCGTCCCCGGCTCGGGGCAGGGCATAGTCCATGAGTGTCGAGGTGAGCAGCTGGCCTTGCTCCGAGTACTGGACACCTTCGTACAGGGCCTGGCCGATCCCCTGCATCAACGATCCTTGAAGCTGGCCCTCGACGATCATCGGGTTGAGGACGTTGCCGCAGTCGTCGACGGCAGCCATCCGCAGCAGTCGAACCTCGCCGGTCTCGAGGATCACCTCGACTACCGCGACATGGACGCCATACGGGAAGGTCTGGGCGCCGGGAACGAACCATTCCTCGGCCATGAGCTCGACCCCACGCTCTCTGGCCGCGGCTGCCAACTCGGGCCAACCGATCTCGCTGCCGGGCACCCCGACTATGGAGAACTTGCCGTTGGCCAGCGCCACGTCCGCGGGAGAGGCCTCGAGCAACTCGGCCGTCAGCTCGATTGCCTTGCGACGCACCACATGGGCTGTGCGCCATATGGCGGACGCTCCGATCTGTGCCGACCGGCTGGCGGAGGTCCCCGTTCCCCGCGCCACCCTTGATGTGTCGCCGGCCACGTAGGAGACGTCTTCGGTGTCCACGCCCAACGCTGCCGCCGCCACCTGTGCCCACACCGTCTCGTGACCCTGGCCCTGGGACGCCGAGCCGGTGCGAAGCGTCAACTTCCCGTTTTCGTCCACTTCGACCCGCCCGTACTCACCGGTGTCCACCGCGCCCCCCGCCCTTTCGACGAAAGCGCCAAACCCGACTCCGATCGGGTTGCGCCCCGCGGCGAGACGCTCCTGCTGTTCCTGCCGCAGATCGGCGAGACCCACCAGATCCACCGCCCGCCTCATGGCGGCGGCGTAGTCGCCGGAGTCGTAGAGCGCCCCGGTGTGGGTCCGATAGGGGAGAGCCTCGGATGGGATGAAGTTGGCGAGCCTGACCTCGACCGGATCGAGCCCGGCGGCACGGGCGAATGCGTCGACCGCCCGCTCGATGGCGTAGGCGGCCTCGGGACGACCCGCACCCCGATACGACCCGGTGGGGGCGGCGTTGGTCACCACCGACGTCGTGGTCAGCGAGACACTCGCTATGTCATAGAGGCCGAATGCGACCAATCGCGAGAACGTCGGGACCATCGTCCCGTTGTGGGGGTAGGCGCCGACATCGGCGACGACCTCGATCTCGGCTCGCTCGATGCGTCCCTTGCTGGTCCCCATCAGCCGCACCTTGTGCACCGACCCGCGACCGTGGGTGCCGCCGCTGAGATGCTCCCGCCGACGTTCGGCCCACATCACCGGTCGTCCCAACTTCATGGCGAGCGCGGCAGTCACGGTGTGCTCCGGATAGGTCATTCCCTTCATCCCAAAGGCGCCTCCCACGTCGGGGACCACCACCCGCAGCCGGTCCTTGTCGATGGGGAGGAGGCTCGAGAGACGGCTCTGCATCCCATGGGGGCGCTGATGACTCACATAGACCGTGAGACGTCCCTCGGCTTCGGGGACGGCGAGCACCACGAGCGGCTCGATCGAGTTCGGAGCCACTCGCTGATTCACGACCTCGATCTCGGTGACCACCTCATAGCTGCTCTTGGGCGCGCCGGCGTCCAATTTCGCCTGGTTGACCGTGTTGGTGCCGGCCGCCTCGTGGATCAGGACCTCGTCCTCGAGGCTGCGCTTGGGGTCGACGACGGCAGGGAGTGCCTCGTAGTCGACCCAGATGAGATCGGCGGCGTCGACGGCCGCGGTCACCGACGTTGCCGCCACCACCGCCACCGGCTCCCCCACATACCTGACCTTGTCCCGGGCCAGATGGGGGCGGGGGAAGTCGGGCGCCGGGACCGCCATGCTGTCGCCGGGGATGTCGCGGAGTTGGAGATCATCGGCGGTGAAGACGCCGAGCACCTCCGGTGAGCCCACCGCATCGATGTCGATACCGAGGATGGAGGCGTGGGGCTCGGTGCTGCGGACGAAGGCGAGGTGCACGGTCTCGGGCCCGGCGAGATCAGCCACATAACGTCCGGCCCCGGTCACCAGGCGACGGTCTTCGAGACGGGGGTGCGACAGTGGTTCGAAGTAGGGGATGTCGGCCAAGCCCGCACTTTATAGCTGGTGGGCCTCGGCTGGACAATCGATTGCAGGGCGGGGGCGAGAGATGTCTAGGCTCCAGCAGGCGGCCCAGCCGTCGAGCCGTGAGGAGATCCATGTCAAACGTCAGAATCGCCAGCGTCGGACTCGGGCGGTGGGGCAGGGAGCTTGCCCGAGCCGCGAAATCGGCCGGTCTCGAGGTGGTCACCGGCTATTCGCGGACCCCCGAGACGAGAGTGGAGTTCTCGAAGGAAGTCGGCTGCGCCGCCGCGTCGAGCCTCGAGGAAGTCCTCGAAGACCCGTCCATCGAGGGCCTGCTCGTCGCCACCTCCCATCGCAGCCATCGCGACATCGTCGAGGCGGCGGCAGGAGCGGGCAAGCATGTCTTCATCGAGAAGCCGCTGACGCTCACGGTCGAAGACGCCCGCGCCTGTGTCCGGGCGGCGTCGGAGGCCGGGATCGTGTTGCAAGTCGGCTTCCAGCGCAGACGTCTCCCCGCTCAGCGGAAGCTCAAGGAGCTCATCGACGACGGCTCGATCGGGGACATCGAGATGCTGGAGGCCAATCACTCACTCCCCGGTGGCTACCGGATGCCCGAGGATGCCTGGCGCTGGGACCAGGACCAGAGCCCGCTGGGCTCGATGACGTCGCTCGGGATCCATCAGATAGAGAACTTCCACTATCTGGCGGGGCCGATCGCACGGGTCGGTGCCGTGACTCGTGCCGGGCGCTCGGTGACGATCGACGAGGCGACTGCGATGGTGTTCGAATTCGTCAGCGGTGCGGTGGGGACGCTCATGTCGTCGTTCTTCACGCCGTGGCACATCAGCCTCGCGGTGTACGGCACCGACAGTGCCGGCTTCGCCGACCGCGACGCCGGCGTGTTGCACTTCCAAAAGAGGGGCGACAGCGAGCCGACCGAGGTGCCCCTGGAGCCGATCGATGCGGTGGCGGACCAGTTGATGGAGTTCGCCGACTGCCTTCGAAACGGGACCCAACCCGAGGTCGGGGGTGCCGAAGGGCTGGCGGTGGTCGCGGTCCTGGAAGCGGCGAAGCGGAGTGCCGGCAGCGGCGCATTCGAGACGGTCGAAGTCATTTGACCTGCGCCAGATGAGCCGGCCAATGATCCCCACGCAGACTGTTCCCTACACTCGCCGACCCGTGGACCCAAGGCGACCCAAGGTGGCGATACTCGGAACCCGGTTTCGCGATTTCGAGGTCGAACGTGAGCTGCTCGGTGATGTCGAGCTGACTTCGGGCCCGGGGAGCAGCAGGGATGAGATCGTCGAGCTGGCCGCAGGGGCCGACGTGATCCTGGCGGGGGCAAGCCCCCGGTTCGATGCGGAGACGCTGCAGGCGCTGGGCTGCGGGGCCATCGTGCGTCTCGGTGTCGGAGTCGACGGCGTGGATCTCGAAACGGCCCGATCACTCGGTATGTGGGTGGCCAATGTCCCCGACTACGGGACCGAGTCCGTGGCCGTGCACACCGTGACATTGGTGCTCGCCTCGATTCGCCGGCTGACTCTCGCCGACCGACGATCGCGCGAAGGGTCGTGGGGTGTCGCCGAGCTCCGCCCGTTGCATCTCCCGGAGGCACTGCGCGTCGGGATCGTGGGATTCGGCCGGATCGGGCGCCGGGTGGCCCAGTTGCTCGTGGGAGTCGGCTTCGGAGGGTTCTTCGTCTCCGACCCGGTAGTCGGCCCTGCCGACGTGGCCGCCGCATTCGGAGCGGTGCCGGCTCGTCTGGTGACCCTCCCCCAGCTCCTCGACGAGGCCGACGTCGTCACCCTGCACACACCGCCCCCGCCCGACGACTACCTGCTCGGCGCCGACGCCCTCCGGATCATGAAAGAAGGCTCAGTGCTGGTGAACACGGCGCGGGGAGCACTCATCGACACCGGTGCTCTCGTGTCCGCTCTTCTCGAGGGCCGTCCGGCGATGGCCGCGCTCGACGTTTTCGAAAGCGAGCCGGTGCAGATCGAGGCGTTCGAGGCTGTCCTCGACCGCGTCATCCTCACCCCTCACATGTCCTGGTACACCGAGGAGACCGAGCTGGCGATGCGGCGCCAGGCCGCTGCCGAGGCACATCGGATCCTCTCCTCCGAGCCGCCACTCCATCCCGTCGTCACCCCGTTCATGACAGAGGTCGGTTGACGTGGCCCCCAGATCGATCTTCGACCTGACCTCCCCTGACGTGGCCGAGTCGATCGAGAGGACCGGTGTTGTGGTGATGCCGTTCGGAAGTGTCGAACAACACGGCCCCCATCTGCCATCGGGAACCGACACCATGGCAGCCGAACTGGTTGCCCTCGAGCTCGCCGAGCGCCTCGACGCAATGGTCGTGCCCGCCGGCCAATACGGGGTCACCCCGATCCACGCCGGGCACGCCGGGACCATTTCGCTGCGCCGCGCGGTCTTCGAGGGCTACCTGGCGAACATATGTGAGGAGATGGTCGCCATGGGAGCGAGCACCTTCGTGTTCGTCAACTGGCACGAGGGGAACATCGCCTCTCTCGATGCGGTGGCCACCGACCTCCAGAGCCGGGAGAACGTCCTTGTCATCACCGCACATGCCTGTTACACCGCGCAGCGGATCTATTCGTCACAGGGCGGAGAGCTGACCCACGGCGGCGGCATCGAGACCTTGGCCGTGCTCGCCCACGACCCCGATCTCGTCCACGCCGACCGGGT
>JBOGEU010000182.1:0-2973 GCA_050741995.1 Acidimicrobiia bacterium
CGCTACCCGAGCTGGCGTGAAGGGTTTCGGGAGGGACTGTGAAGCTCAAGGGGTGGGCGACCACAAGGCCATGACTCCCGGTGACACCCGGACCGGGTCGCCGCCACCTATGCGCTGCACCCAGATCCCGGCGTTCTCGAGGCTGCTCCCCCCGGCATAGGCGAACGCCGAGCCGTCGGGTGCCCAGAGGGAGATGCTCCGGGCGAACTGGTCGAAGAAGGCCAGATAATCACGCCCGAAGATCCCGGTCGGCGAGAATGCCTGATAAGAGGTCGAGCCCGCCCCGTCCCAGGTGTGCCATTGGAGACGTTCGACGCCGTCGACGAACTCCAGCGTGCTGTAGAGCAACAGCTGTCCGTCGGGACTCCAGAACCAGGCGATGTTGCGGCTGTCACTTACCGTCTCGATATCCCCGTCGGCCGCCGCGACCACGACCAGTCTTTCGGGCTGGATGATGGGAAGGTCGGTCTCCTCGACCCGGGCCAGCTCCTGACTCTCCGGCGACCCCCTCGACATCACGGCCAGCCGGCCCCCGACCTCATCGACGACAAACGCCATTGGAGTCGAGTAGCGCAGCAACTCGCGCTGGATCCCACCGGTTCGATCGGCCACGGCCAGTGCTTGGCCCACGTCGCGGGCAGTCCCCAGGACCACTGATTCCCCGATGTGGGCCCCGAGCCGGAAGTCGCCCGTGGCGGGGACCGTGGTCCGTGCCGATCCGTCGATGGCCAGGTACTCGAAACGCCCCGATATGCGTGCCAGCACCTCCGAGCCGTCCGGGGCCCAGTCGAAATAGAGAGGCGAGCCCCGGTCGATCACGGCGATTTCGCCGTCGGGACCAGCTATGGCGAGCAGCAGGTCGCCCTCGTCGCCGCCGCCGGTGATGGCAATGTTCTCGCCGTCGGGGCTCCACGCGATGTAGACGGCAAGCGCCGGCGAATGCTGTTCGATCAGTCTCCGGCCGTCGATCTCTGCGACTACCAGGAACGTCTCCTGATCGGCCGTTCGCTCGGTCCACGCCACCTTGGTCCCGTCGGGTGACCAGGTCGGCTGGGTTCGTTCCTCTACCTGTGGGTCGGGCTCGGCGAGCGTCACCGGGTCGGTCCCATCCGCCTGCATAGTGGTGATCATCCCCTCGTCGCCCAGCACCAGGAGACGGCCGGGGGCGAGGACCTGTTCCGCGCCGGCAACGATGGTCGGAATTGCGGCCTCGGCGTCGGGTAGCGAGGACCGGTCGGGCTCGCCGCCCGTGCAGGAACCAATCAGGGCCGCGAGCAGAAAGACTTGGGCGAGGCGGGAAGCGGTCCTCACCTGGCCGAGTCTACGAACCGGCCTGCTGCTCCTTCCATGCCTCGACCTGACGGGAGATCGCCGCCGAGTCGAACCAGGTGTTCTCGTACTCGATGAGCCCGTCGCGGAGACGGAACAGATGAAGGATCCTCATTTCCACCGGTGCGCCACCCCCGTCGATCCCGGCCCATTGGCCCTGCACGTGACCGGTCACGTTGGACTCGTCGACCACCCACAGCCCATCGCCGGACTCGAAACGTCGGACCGAGACGAAGTTGACGTCGGGTATGGCGTCGATGATGTCCGAGTAGACGGCGCCCACCGCCTCCTTGCCGTGCACCGGGCTCAGCAGATGGGTGACGTCGTCCCATACGATGTCGTTGGTGTAGGTGGCCAAGGTGGCGGCCACGTCGTGGGCGTTCTCGGCTGCGAAATGTTGATCGACGATGTCCAAGGTGCTCCTCTGGATCGGGGTGGTGGATGCTAGAAGTCGATCCGCATGACCACCCGGCGCGAGGTGGGGTGAGCCGGTTCAGGGACAGTCGGTCTCGGGTCGGGAGTGGGCCGCCCCTCGCAGCACGCCGATCGCCTCGTCCAATGTCTCCACGGGATGCATCGTCATGACGCGATCTTCGAGACTCTCGGCGATGGCCTCGCCCTGGCATCGCTGTGATGCGGGGTAGAAGAACACCTCGACGCCTGCCCGGTGCGCAGCCCGCGCCTTGGCGGCCAACCCGCCTATGGCGGAGACAGTGCCGTCGATTCGAATCACTCCGGTGCCGGCGATAACCCGCCCGTTGGCCAGGTCCTCTCCCGAGGCGTGGGTGTAGGCGGCCAGGGCGAGGATCAGCCCGTGCGACCTGCCCAGGGTGAGGTTTCGGTACCAGCTCTCGGGGATGAACCGAAGCCATCCGGCCGGTGAGACGGACGCCTCGATCGGGAACCCCATGGCCGCCACGTCGCGATAGGGCAGCTCGGCCCCGGTGAAGGTGTGGACCGCACCTCTGCCGGTGGTGAACTCGTTCATCTGTCCCAAGTGGGAGAGCGCATTCGACCATTCCTCGGGGCTGGTGATCGCCTGCCCGTTGAGACGGGCGACCTGAGCCCTGTCGGGCAGCCCTGGGATCGTGGGCCCGCTTACTTCGACCACTGTGGTCAGTTCGATCACCCGCCCGGCTCGGGCCATGCCGATGGCGAGCGCCGCCGGCTCCGCCATCGCCGGCGAGTTGAACGCCGACCCACGGGTCATGTCTCTCGGGGGCGGGAGGTCCGGGTCGACCCAGCTCAGCACGACCTCGGCCACCACCGGAGGCCGGCCCGCGGAAAGCGCGTACCAGATGCCCGGCGGGTCGATCGTTTCCCCGTTGAACTGGAACCGACCGTCGAGCCTCCACGCCATGCCCGGCGGGTTGGGTGTGTTGGCTATCAGCCAGGGCACCGGTAGGACGGCGATGACAAGCATTCCGACGACTGGGATCCCCCACCGGGCGTGGGGGTGACGGCGCAGGAAGCCCTTGACCCTTCGGATGCGGTGCTTCCTCATAACACCATGTCGGCCTCCCATGCTCAGATCTTTACGAGCGGATCTGGGGGGCCCAATCGAATGAGCCAACGCAAGGAGGCGGCCCGACCGGACGCCTCCTTGCGTGTCGATTCTCTAGCTACACCCGGTGGTGTCCCCGC
>JBOGEU010000183.1:0-5912 GCA_050741995.1 Acidimicrobiia bacterium
AGCCTCCTCCGGGCCGTCGAGGCAGAGGGAGCGAAGCGAGAAGCCGAGGATCTCGTCTGCCTTCTCGCCGAGGAGATCGGGTCGGGAATCGAATAGATCGGCGCCCATTCCCACGTATTGGCTTCCCTGGCCCGGGAACAGAATTCCGACACTCACTAGTTATCCGACTCCGGGCAGGTCCAACTCGTTACGACAGCGTCGCCAGCAGCCGCTCGACGTCGGGCTCGTCGACGTCGCGATGGGTGACGATCCTCCACCCGTCGCCGATGGGGCCGTTCACCTTGATCCCGGCCGCGTCGAGCCTCGCCTTCAGCTCCGGCCACTCGATACCCAGCGCCGGGAACTGGACCCGGACCATGTTGGTCTCGACGAGTGAGGTGTCGACGGCTTTCGGGAAGCGCTCGGCTATCCCTTCCGCCAGTGAGCGGGCCAGCACATGGTCCTCGATGATCCGCTCCCGGCCGGCCAGGGCGACCCGAGCCGCAGCTGCGATCACCCCGGCTTGTCTCATCCCGCCCCCGAGCCTCTTTCGCAGGTAGCGAACCTCCGCCATCAACTCCCGGGGACCGCACAGGATCGAGCCCACCGGGGCGCCGAGGCCCTTCGAGAAGCAGAACTGGACGGTGTCGGCCACCGCGGCGTAGCGGGAGGCGGGCACCCCGCTCGCCGCCACCGCGTTGAAGATCCGGGCGCCGTCGACGTGAATCCTGAGATCATGGGACCGAGCCACGGCCGAGGTCTTCTCCATGACGTCGACGGGGATGACCCGCCCCCCCGAGAGATTGTGGGTGTTCTCCCACACCATGAGGCCGATCCTGGGGAAGAATCCGGACATCGCCATCGCCTGCTCGACGTCCTCGGGCTCGATTCGGCCCCCGTCGCCATTGACGGTGCGGAACCCGACTCCCGACAGCGCCTGAGGCGCCCCACCCTCGATGCTGCGGACGTGGCTCCCCTCGTGGGCCAGGACCTCCTCGCCGGGATGGGTCTGGGACATGATCGCCAGCTGGTTGCCCATGGTCCCGGTGGGGACGAAGACCGCGGCCTCCTTGCCGGTCACCTCGGCCGACTCATCCTCCAGGGCGTTGACGGTGGGATCGTCCGAGTAGACGTCGTCACCCACCGGCGCCGATGTCATGGCGGCCAGCATCTCAGGGGTGGGGCGGGTGACCGTGTCTGAGCGAAAGTCGGCGATGCCGTCGGGAAAAGCCATGCCACAAGGCTACAGACGGCTCAGAGCCTCTCTGATCCGGTCGACGGCGAGGCCGATCCGATCACGATCCTCGACCAAGGCAAACCGGACGAAGCCCTCTCCGCTCTGGCCGAAGCCGACGCCGGGGCTGACCGCCACCCCCGCCGTCTCGAGGAGGCGGATGGAGAACTGCAGAGAGTCGAGGTCCTCGTAGGGCCCGGGCAGCGGCGCCCAGGTGAACATGGTTCCACGCGGCCGGTCCATCTTCCAGCCGACGTCGGCAAGACCGTCGACCAGCAGGTCACGACGCTCCTTGTAGACCTCGTTGGTCTCGAGGACGAACCCGTCTCCCTGGTCGAGGGCGGCCGCTGCGGCGATTTGGATCGGTTGGAACGTCCCGTAGTCGAGGTAGCTCTTGAGCTTGGCCAGGGCGGCGACCACTTCCGGGTTCCCGGCCACGAAACCGACTCGCCATCCGGCCATCGAGTGCCCCTTGGTCAACGAGTAGATCTCGACGGCGACCTCCATGGCCCCCGGGACCTGGAGGATTGACGGTGGCTGGTACCCGTCGAATGCGATGTCGGCATAGGCGAAGTCATGGACCACGATGACCTCGTTCTCCCGGGCGAACCCCACCAGCCGCTCGAAAAAGCCGATGTCCACCGCCTGAGCCGTGGGGTTGTGGGGGAAGCTGACGATGATGACCCGGGGCCGGGGCCATGAGTCCCTGAACATGCGATGGACGACTTCGAAATAGTCCTCCTCCGACCCGATCGGCGCCGACCTCACCTCGGCGCCGGCGATGATCGGGGCGTAGAGGTGGATCGGGTACGAGGGGTCGGGGACGATGGCCGCATCCCCGGGTTGGAGCAGCACCCACATCAGATGGGAGAGCCCCTCCTTGGAGCCGATCGTGGAGATGACCTCGGTGTCCGGGTCGAGCTCCACCCCGAATCGCCGCTGGTAGCGGCCGGTGAAAGCGACCCGGAGGTCGTCGATCCCCCTGGACAGCGAGTAGCGATGATTCGCCGGGTCCCGGGCCGCCTCGACCAGGGCCTCGACCGCAACGCCCGGTGAGGGCAGATCCGGGTTGCCGAAACCCAGGTCGATGACGTCCACCCCGGAGTGCCGGGCCTCGGTCTTCCTCTGGTTCACCTCGGCGAATGCATATGGCGGGAGCGCGCCGACGCGTCTGAAATCGATCACGAGACTGGTCAAGCTACTCCGGAGACCACGAAAACCCGAGTCAGGCCGCAACCCACGTCGCGGCGTCAGCCGGAGAGACGGTCGATGGTGCGGAGCATGCGTCTCGGGATCAGGTTTCGGCCCATCCCCATGACATCCCGGATCATGCCCAGCAGGTCGCCGGGACCGTCCCAGTGCTCTTCCACCACTTCGGAGCCGGCACGCTCGATCAACGAGTCGAGGGCGTAGATCACGAGGAGCAGGTCATCGGCCCACCCGATGACCGGGATGAACTCCGGCACGAGGTCGATTGGGCTCGCCACGTAGAGGGCGGCAAAGCCGAGGACGACCTTGGAGCGTCGAGGGACACGAGGGTCTTTGAGCAGCCTTCCCACCAACTTGACGAGGTTGGGGATCATCAGCACCGCGTCCTTGAGAACCTGCCGGTCTTCGCTGGGAGCGCTGTTCAACGGATCCCCGGCGGGGGGGATCACGCCGTCGGGCCGTATCCGCTTCGACTCTTCGGTCATTCGATATCGATCCTGGTTCGCTTCGGCTGGGGGTCGTCGCCGTCATTCTTGTCGCCGATGTTCCCTACCTCTTCGATTACCGCCTCCACAGCCTTGAGCCCTTCGATCACCGCCTGCAACAAGTGATAGGCGGCACGTCGACCCGCCCGGCCCAATGCCTGCATCGCCTCGGACTGCTCTCTCATCATCTGGCGTCCGGGTCGGAGAACGAAACGGTCAGCGTCCCCCCATCGAGACGAGCCCTGGTCACCTCTCTCCGGTGCAATGCATCGGGGAGGACGAAGGATCGACGGTAGGGACCGACCCGGATGTAGAGCTCATGACCGTGGCGGTAGACATCGAGGTCCGATTTCTCCACGAAGGGGATGTCCATCTCCATGGTCAGCCCACCGTCGGAATCGACGATGCGGAAGGGATGAGTGGCATGGAAGTCGAAGATCGGATCCGTTTCGCCGTAAAGCTCCCGGGACATGAATCGGAGACGGTCGACACCGACCATCTCGTCGTCGAAGAGACGGAGATGGAGCCGGGGCACCTCGGCGAAGGCATCGTCCACCGCCTCGAGATGGCCCTTCTGGATGGCCCGCCACCGCTCGAAGTAGGGGTCGGCCACCTCCTGGGGCAGGATCCGGTTCACGATCACGCCGTCCACGCCGTAGCCGAAGAGCCCGAGGTAGCTGTAGGTGCGACGCGCCTCGTCGATGACCATCTTCTCCGGGTTCACCACCAGCCGGGCCGATGTGACCTCGGGGTCGGACATCAGCTGCTTGACGCCCTCGATTGACTCGAACACCGACTGGGCAGAGGTGAACACCTCATCCTGGGGAATGGGGAGGTCGGTGAACCGGCTCAGAAGCGGGCGCGCCGCCCTCATCAGCCTCCGCTCCGTGGGCAGCACCTTCTCGAAATACCAGCTCAACACCTCGGGAAGGGAGAGGAGTCTCAGTGTCTCCGCGGTCGGGGCGCAATCGACCACTATCACGTCGTAGACGCCGGACCGAGCATGGCGATTCACCTCGAGCAGTGCGAACAGCTCGTCCATGCCGGGAAATACCAGGAATTCCTCGGCCTCGATCCCTCCTGCCCCGCCCCAGTCGAGGACGTCCATCAGCTGGCGCCGGATCGATCCCCAGTAGACGTCGAGCAGGCTCTGGGTGTCGATCTGCTGGCCGTCGAGACGGTCCACCACCGTGCTCGGCTCCGACTTCAGCGGCACCGAGAGGGCGTCGGACAGCGAGTGGGCGGGGTCGGTCGAGGTGATGAGGGTGCGATGTCCGGCGTCGGCGGCGGCCAGGGCGGTGCAGGCGGCCACCGTCGTCTTGCCGACTCCCCCCTTGCCGGTGACGAGGAGGATTCTCATGGTCAGCCGCTGCCGGTGACCCTCTTGCGCAAACCGCGCAACGCGGTTGTCACGATCTGCTTCTCAGCCTGCCGGCGCAGGTATCCGGGGATGATGAAGTTCGGCTCGACGGAGAGGGCATAGATCACCTCGGTCGCCCCGTCGATCGGGTTGAACACGTACGAGCCCTCGAGCATCCTGACGTCTTTGGATTCGTCCTCTGCCACCCAGCTCAAAGCGTGGGGGCGGTCATGGGTGTAGCGAAGGACGTACTCGATCTCCTTTATGAAGACGTCGACCACGAAGCGCGCCCGTTCCACCTTCCCATCTGCAGTGGTCGCGAGCACCTCGACCCTCTTGACCCCGTTCGCCCACTCCGGGTACGACCCGATGTCGGCTGCCACGTCGTAGAGCGCCTCGGCAGGGGCGTCGATCTCGAGTGTCTGGAACGTTCCTTCGGTCATGGCTCCGTCGGTGGTCTGAGGCGCCGAGGTTAGCCCGACCGGCGTCTATCGAAGGTGGCCGGTTCCAGCCTGAGCGCCCTTTCCGTCGCCCTGAAATAGCCGACATTGCGGCAAATAGTCCTCCCCACCAGCCACCGGCTCGCCTGGGGTTGATGGACATCGCCGAACAGGTGCAGACGTGGAGAATGACTCTCGAGATACGACAACACCGGCACCGACCCACGCTCGGCCCGACCGGTGATCACGTCGGTACGCAGCGGGGTGACCGCCGGAGGGACGTGGGTGCAAAGGATGTCCACCGGCCCGATCCCGGCGAGGAGTGCTTCCAGTGCCTCCTCCGAGACCTCCCCCTCGGCGTGGAGCGGGGTCGCCGCCCCACCACCGACGAAGCCGAAGCGGAGCCCGTCGATCTCCCTCGACTCCCCGTGCATGTACTCGTACCCCGGAGGGAGCGAGCGCTGCAGCGAGTCGGGCCGATCGACGTTGCCGTGGATCACGTATCCATGTCCCCCGTCGAGCGCCTCGGCGATCCTCTCGTACTGGCGGTCGATCGCCTTCCCGATCTCGAGCCGGATCTCGTCGATGTCCTCGCCGACCCGCTCCAGCCAGAGCGCCCTCATCCGCGAGAAGTCGCCCTGGCCCCGGGCCAACGCAGAAGCCTTCGAGAAGTCCATCCCGAGGACGTCGGCGACGGCACCCTCCCCGGTCCGGTAGTCGGTGAGATTGACCAGGTCGCCCAGTATGAGAAGGGTCTCCCCCGTGGCCACCGCACGGCGGAGCGGTTCCAGGGCGAAATGCACGTCAGACAGAACCAGCATCCGACCCGGATCCCCGGCGTGAGGACAGACCTGTCCAGAGGGCGCCGGCCCCTCCCCCGACGATCGCCACCACCAAGGCAGCCGGCCAACTCAGGTCGAGGGTCGAGAGCTCGGCGGACAGCCCGCCCATGCCGAAACCGACCAGACCGCCGATTACCGAGCGCCCGGCCACCCCCATCGCCAGGCCGGGGTCCCGCTCCTCACGACCCAGGTTCTCGGCAAGGGCGCCGCCGAGGATCACCACGAGCAGCCCCAGGACGCCGATGGTGAGACAGACCGCATAGACCTTGACCATGACCGGCCGAGGCTAACCCGTCGTCGGACTCAGCCCGCCCGTCTCTCGGTCGGGACCAGGCGGAGTCTGGGCACCAGGCCCTCCCCGGC
>JBOGEU010000184.1:0-1280 GCA_050741995.1 Acidimicrobiia bacterium
AGCGGGGTCACCTTGGTGGTAGGAATCGGCGACGACGCCTTCTTCCCCAACGACACCGGGGCGCGAGAGCTGGTGGTTTCATCAGGCGGGCAGATCTTCGCCGTCAGCGTGTTCACCGGTTTCGGCGAGCCGACTTCCGAGGTCATCAACGCTGTGGCCGACCTTGCCAAGGCCATTGCCGACGACGTCGCCTAGGCGCTCGCCGACCGCTCCCACCATTGCTACCTGTGGAAAACTCGATAGCCTCAGGTGCTGCGAGACACAGTATGAACCGCCAACTCTTTCCTCAGAACGTCATTGCGATGATCTGGGACTTCGACAAGACATTGATCCCCGGCAACATGCAGGGACCGCTGTTTCGTCACTTCGGAGTCGACGAGGCTGCGTTCTGGGACGAAGTCGACGGGCTCGAAGACTGGTATCACACCCACGGCGCCGGTCTCGTGGCGAGAGACCGTCTCTATCTCGACCACATCCTGAGTTACGTCCGCGACGGGCGAATGCCCGGTTTGAGCAACGAATTGCTCCGCCAACTCGGGGCGGACATGACCTTCTATGAAGGCCTTCCCGACTTCTTCGAATTGGTGCGCAAGTCGATAGAGGCCGAGCCCCGTTTCTCCGACCACCAGATCCGGGTGGAGCACTACATCGTGTCCACCGGGCTCCGGCAGATGATCCTCGGCTCGGCGGTAGCACCGTTCGTCGAAGACGTGTGGGCGTGTGAGTTCACCGAGCTCGTGGCGCCACCCGGGTACCAGGACTTGCAGGGCCAGCTCTTCTCCCCCGACGGCCAGATCCAGCAGCTGATCTACACCATCGACAACACGACCAAGACCCGGGCGCTGTTCGAGATCAACAAGGGCTCGAACAAGAACCCGAACATCGATGTGAACGCCAAGATGGCGCGTGAGGATCGCCGGGTCCCATTCCAGAACATGATCTACATCGCCGACGGGCCCTCAGACGTCCCGGTCTTCTCGGTGGTCGAGGCCAACGGAGGCCGGACCTATGCCGTCTATCGCCCCGGCTCCCAGGCGGAGTTCGAGCAGGCCGCCCGTTTGCTGGAGCAGGACCGGGTAGACGCCTTCGGAGAGGCCGACTACTCGGAGTCCTCGCACACCGCACTCTGGCTCACCCATGCCGTGGAAGGGATCGCCCGCCGCATCGTCAACGACCGCGAGGAAACCCTGAGCGAACGGGTCGGCCTCCCTCCAAGGCACGTCGCCGACGACTGAGCCGCCAGAGCAGTCCGGACGAATTGCGGGGGCGGTCCCGAAGGA
>JBOGEU010000185.1:0-1465 GCA_050741995.1 Acidimicrobiia bacterium
GGCTCATGGCGGCCGGCGGTGCCGGCGTCGCCTCGGTGCGAGAGGTCATCGGCCTTGCCGATGACGACCGCAGCCTCACCGGGTTGCTGCTCGACGACCTCCGTGGCGAGCCGATGGACGTCGCCCCGATCGCCCCTGAGTCACCGGCAATCCTGGGGTTCACCTCGGGCACCACCGGTCGGCCCAAGTGCGCTCCGCTCTCGCATCGCAACCTTCTGGCCTCGATCCGTGGTGTGATGTGGGCCTGGCGCTGGACCGAGGCCGAGCACCTGGTCCATTCGCTTCCGATCAGCCATCAGCATGGGCTGGGCGGAATCCATGCCACGCTTCTCGCCGGGAGTCGGGCAACCGTGTTCGAGCGGTTCGACGCGGAATCCATCCTGGCCACGATCGAACAAGGTGCAACCGCGATGTTCGCCGTGCCGTCGATTCACGAGAGCCTGCTCCGGGACCTCGGCGATCGCGCCTCGGGGTTGGGAAGGCTCCGTGTGGCCACATCGGGATCGGCACCGCTTCCGGCCGATCTCGCCCTGCGGGTCGAGCAGATCACCGGTCAGCTGCCGCTCGAGCGATATGGGTCGACCGAGGCCGGTCTCGACATCTCGAACCCGCTTCTCGGCCGTCGAATATCCGGAACGGTGGGGCTCGCCCTGCCCGGCGTGGAGGCGGCCATGGTGGACGATGCCGGGGACCCGGTGCCACCAGGCGAGCCGGGCGAGATCCTGATTCGTGGGCCCCAGGTGTTCAGCGGCTATCGCGGGATCGAACCGGCCGACACCTTCCTCTTCGACTGGTTTCGCACCGGGGACATCGGCATCGTCGACCCAGAAACCGGCTATCTGAGCATCGTCGGTCGCAGCAAGGAGCTGATCATCAGCGGGGGAATGAACGTCTACCCCCGCGAGGTCGAGGCCGTGCTCCGCACCGGGCCCGGGGTGGAGGACGCGGCGGTCATCGGCTTCCCTTCGCAGCGCTGGGGCGAGGAGGTGGTGGCGTTCGTCGCTCCGGCCGTGGCCCCCGTGGGGCTCATCGCCGAATTGGCCGCCGGGGCCCTGGCTCCATACAAGAGGCCGAAACGTATCCTGGCGGTGGACGTGATCCCCCGGACATCCACCGGGAAGGTGAACACGACCGCTCTCCTGAAGATGGCTTCGGGTTGACACGATTGGAGCGGCCCAGGTCCAGGATATGATGCCGCCCTCGAACCCGTGGAGGTGGGCATGGATCTAGGTCTCAAAGGCAAGAACGTCCTCATCACGGGTGGCAGCATGGGGATCGGCAGGGCTTGCGCCAATCTCTTCGCCTCCGAAGGAGCCAATCTCGCTCTCACCGCCAGGACGGATTCGACACTGGAGGAAGCGGTCTCGGAGCTCGAGGAGTCGGTCGATGTGAAGGTCGTCGGCTATCCCGGCGACATGGGAGTCCAGGACGATGTCGACCGGGTGGCGGCTCAGGCGTTGGAGAG
>JBOGEU010000186.1:0-1496 GCA_050741995.1 Acidimicrobiia bacterium
GACGACATTCGGTGCCGGAACGAAGGTCGTCGGAAGCGATGTCCCGGCCAGTGCCTACCGGAACATCGAGTTCTCGGATGGTTGCTACTGGGAACGACTGTCAGGGTTCTCGGGCGGTTTGAGCGACATCATCGCCAACAACTTCACCAACGTCGCCCAGATCGTCGAGATCGAGGCGGGAGACTCCGGTTTCAGCTCCGACGCCGAGTGTGGGACCTGGACGAATCAATTGACATCGAACCGGCAGGGCTCGCCCTCGTCACCATTCGGACCCGGGACCTACCTCGTGCCCGACGAGATCTCCCCTGGCACATGGCGGAGCACTCCTGTCGATTTCTGTTACTGGGAGCGGAAATCGGGATTCGGGGGAGAGCTCGCGGACATAACCGCAAACGAGTTCACCGATGCGGTGACGATTGCGGAGATCAGTCCAACCGATGTTGGGTTCACCAGCGAAGACGGATGCGGAACATGGACGAAGATCGGCTGAAAACGTAGAGGGGGCGGACGAGTTCTAGCGGAAAGGCTGCGACGGCGGGGCGTGGCTCGGTGGACTGGCAAAGGGTGGCCTGACCAGACGTCTTCGGTGGGGCGGGCTCTCGGGGTCGAGACGCATCCCCATCTGGTGGATGGCGACGTGATGGTGATACCAACAGAGGGTCACGAGATTGTCGGGGTCATGGTCGCCGCCGTCGGCCCGATGCCGGATGTGGTGGACCTGGAGTCGGTAGCTGCTGGTGCAATCGACCTGGCATCGACCTTGATCCCGATGAAGGACGTAGGCACGGACCGCAGGCGGGATCGCCTCGCCACGGTCTGAGACCCCGATCGGCCTCCCGTCTTCTCCTTGATAGATCACCCGTACCTTGCCGGTACAAAGGATTTCCCAGAGAGTGTTGGGCCCAACCCGAGGCCCGGTGGACAGGGTGACGCCTGCTTCGCCGAATGTGGGAGCGGCAAGGCCGGCGTCGACGAAGATCTCGGCGACAGTGACTGCCCGCCCGGTCTCGGATCCTTCGGTTCCGGTGAGCGAGTCGAGACAGATGGAGGCGAGGGCGTCCACCCTTCGCTGGCCTTGGGATTGATCGGGGAGAGCAGGCAGTTGGCTCTCCCGGTGAAGGACGGCGCCTTGGATCGCTTGCCAGTCGGTGCCGTACGCCTGACCCCAGAATCTCCCCGAGCTCTGATCGAGCGCGGGTTGTAGCGCCATGTACCGTTCGTCAAAGCTCATCTGCTCGGTCAGGGTGTCGACCCGGCGCAGCCGCTCGATCAGGCCGTACAAGTACCCCAAGCTGTAATCACCTGTGTTGGCGATCACATCCTGGGGACCATCGAGATCCCTGATCTGACACAGGAAGTTGGCCCGGTCGATCCCAAACTCCCCGGCGGTCATCCGGGCCTCGATGTCGGCCTGATGGTGGCCGGCGATCCGCATCATGCGTCGCGCCGTCTGCGGCGAGATGTCGAGAGTGGCGATCGCCCAGTCGGCCATGGTC
>JBOGEU010000187.1:0-2217 GCA_050741995.1 Acidimicrobiia bacterium
CACGTTGAACGGGGCGAAACAGGCGACGACGCCTGCGGGTTGGCGGACAGCCATGAAAAAGGAGTTGGGGTGATCGGCGGGGATTATCTCCCCCTTCACGTCGTACCCGGCCGCGGCCGCCATCCGGAACAATCCGGGCACGAATCCCATCTGGAACATGGAGATGCCGATGGTGCCCCCGACCTCTTCCATCATGGCCTTGACCAATTCGTCCTGACGGCTCTCCATGACGTCTGCTGCCTTGAGGAATATCTGCCGACGGGCGCCCGGCGGTGTGGCCGCCCATTCGGGGAAGGCGGCCCGGGCGGCCTCGATGGCACTCCTGGCGTCCTCGCGCCCGCCTGCCGGGACATCGGCATAGACCTCGCCGGTGAACGGGTTCATGTCTTCGAAGGTGCCACCCGCGGCGGCGTCTACCCATTTCCCGTCGATGAACATCTTGTGACTCTTGGCCATCGGTCTCCTCCTTGGGACGGGCCGGGGCGGAGACTACGCGAGCTTTCGGTACGTTTTTGGCGTAGAGGGCAAATTTGTCACACCCGCTCCGTAGGTTGACGGTCATGGACTGGGGGAAGTTGACCGAGGATCAGCTGGACCAATTGCTGGTCCGGGGGGAACGTGAGATGGCTGTCTGGCGGGCGGTGCAGATGGGGGTGGTGGCGGAGAAACGTCGCCGTGGCTCCCATATCGCCGATGGCCACAGGTCGATCGTTGACTGGGTGGCGGCCCGGGCGGATGTGGCTCAGGACACGGCGCGTCGGATCTGTTGGACCGCGACCCGTCTCGCCGATGCACCCGAGGTTGCAGAAGAGTTGGCGGCAGGCGATCTCTCCTTCGACCGTGCCGAGCTGGTGGCCAGATTGCCCGCGTCCCACCGTGGCGGTCACGAGGCCTATGACATCGGGCAGCTTCGTCGCCTGGTGGCCCATCACCGTCGGTTGACCCGCAAACGTGAGAAGCGGGTCTCGAGCAACGGTTATCTGCATCTGGCAACCACCTCCGATCAACTGATGACTGCGCTTTGGGGCGAGCTGCCCGGGCTGGAAGCGCGAATCGTGGAGAAGGCGGTCGATCAACGGGCCGATGAGATCGTCCCCTCCGACACCCGACTGGCCGTGGCGGAAAGACGGGCCCTGGCTCTGATTTCGATCTGCCAGGACAGCCTCTATGACCCGGCTCCGGGATCGGAGAGCCCACTTGTCGAAGTGGTGGTCACCGTCGACGCCCGAGCGGCAGCCCCCAGCAACGGTGAGACCGGGGTTTCGGTGCTGGCCGGGCCCAGAATCGGCCCCAGAGCCCTGGAAGAGATCCTGTGCGGCGGGATGGTCCAGGTGATCGGGATCGGCGAACAAGGTGAGCCGATCGGCCTCGGACGCCGCAGCCGCACCGTCGACCGGAAGCTCCGCCGCCATGTGCTCGACCGGGATGGAGGCTGCACCGTGGACGGATGTCCCTTCCACTACCGCCTCGAGGTCCACCATGTGACCCCTTGGTCACACGGCGGGAAGACAGACGCCGAGGATCTGATCACACTCTGTTGGTTTCATCATCACGTCAGCGTTCACCGGGAAGGGCTCCAGGTGCAGCGAATCGGACAGTCCCGGGTCCGACTGAAACGACCCAGATAGGGGTGGCCCTTCCCCACCACCCCGGATCGACCCAGGGCCACACCATGATCCCCCGATGTCTCCGGTCTCAGTCGTAGACCCCGGCCAGGAAGGCTCTTCCCTCCGCGACCACACAGAGGAAGGCCCCCGCCGAGGTCACCAACTGGTAGCGGTCGGCGTCCCGCTCCCCTGCCCACCAACGGCCACTCAGCCGCCATGGCCCGCTCCAGGTCAACACCGGCTCCCATCTGGTCCCGAGGCGGACCCGGGTCGGCATCCCGTCCTCCCACTCCACCTGCAAAGGCTCGAGGCGGGGTGGAACTAAAGCCGGGCTCGGCGCAGGCGTCGACCCCGGCCAAGGAGCCTCCGGGTCCCGTACCCGGTCCACGGGAGGCTCCCCCCACCGGGACCAGGCAACCCTCTCTTGGGGCATGCGACCACCCTGGGCTCTTCCCTGGACGACCGCCTCGGGGCTGAGCAGGGACTGGGCCCTGGCCAGGGCGCGCTCGGTCTCCATCCGCGAGGTTTCGTCCTGGAGCAGCCCGAGTTGCCGTCCCTCGTCGGAGAGATCGGCAGGGGCGATGCGCAGCCTGGCGATCCCACCCGAGAT
>JBOGEU010000188.1:0-4892 GCA_050741995.1 Acidimicrobiia bacterium
TGCCGGCCCGCATCTGCTGGCTCTCCTACGGCGAACGACACCGGGCCGGTCTCCGCTTCAACGACCTGGTCGCCTCCGAGGCGGTGTCGGCCCCGATCGTGATCGGCCGCGACCATCTCGACTCCGGCTCGGTCGCCTCCCCCTATCGGGAGACCGAGGCCATGGCCGATGGCTCGGACGCCGTCGCCGACTGGCCGATCCTCAACGCGATGCTCAACGTCTCGTCAGGGGCTGCCTGGGTGGCCGTCCATCACGGTGGGGGGGTCGGCATCGGCAACTCGATCCACGCCGGGGCCCAGGTGGTGGCGGATGGGACCGAACAGGGTGCGTTCCGGGTGGAGCGGGTCCTGACCAACGACCCCGGCACCGGTGTCATGCGTCACGCCGACGCCGGCTACGAGATCGCCCAACGCGTGGCGAGGGAACGCGGGGTGGACCTCCCCATGCTCTAAGGCTTCGTGAGGAATCCGGCGATGGGCCAACCCTGGTGACCGCCCAACCTCCTGGTGAGACCGGGGCTCCCTTTGGGCGGGAGCCCCGGTCCAATCATGCCGTTCAGAGGATCCAGATCAAGCCGAAGGTCACCGCTCCGGCCGCAGCCAGGACGGCGAGGACCGTCATCACGGTCACTCGGAGTGTCCAGTTCAGGTCCTCTCTCAGCATGTCTCGGGCGAAGATCCCGAACGCGACTGCCAACAGCACCCCGGCGCCGACGAACATGCCGAAGTACCAACCTTCGGCCAGTCCGCCCAGGAACCAGGTGGTCGGGACGTAGTACATCCACGCCCCGACCCCAGCCGCCAGCACGCCGGCGATCCCGGTCACCCATTCGGTGATACCGGTCCGTCGCGGCATTCGAGTGACCTCCGCCTGTGGGCGCTGTCTGAGCGTTGTCACCAAGATCACCTCCTTTTCTGGATGAGACCGTGTTGGTTCATCCATCACGATTGTGTGTTTCGGCTTCCGGGACGAACAGGGCCATTTGGCCCATGATCGGGGGACGCTCGGCATCGAGCACCACCCGCCCCGATACGCTGTCCGCGCATGGTGATCAACGACCCCAGCTGGCCCCGGGCCGATGTCTGGCTGGCTCAAGAGCATCCCGACCCCGATATCCGGGTTGTGGGGGTGCCTTCCTCGCGGGCATCACTTTCGCCTTCGCGAGCCGATCTCACCCCGCAAGAGCTGCGCGACCGGCTCAGCCGATTCTCCACATTCAACGGTGAGTGGGTGATCGACTTCGGCGGCGTGACGGTTCGTGACGAGGGAAATTGGCCGGTCTCCGAGCTGGACATGCACCAGATGCCGGCCGTGGTCGAGAAGTTGGCCGGCACGTTGGCCGCGACCCCACTGACCCTCTACCTCGGCGGGGACAATGCAATCACCCGGCCACTGGTTCGCTCACTCGCCGCTGACGGGCGACAGGTCGGGCTCATCACCTTCGACGCCCATCATGACGTGCGCGCCCTTGATTTCGGCCCGACCAACGGGACACCGATCCGGGGGCTCATCGAAGAGGACCGGCTGCCCGGGCCAAATGTGGCCCAGATCGGCATCCACTCGTTTGCCAACTCCTTGCAGTACCGGAGCTTTTGCGAGGAGCAGGGAGTAGCCATATTCACCATCGACGACATCGAGCGCCGAGGCATCGCCACGGTGGTCGAGGAAGCGGTCTCCGACCTCGGCGCGCGATGCGACGTGATCCATGTCGATGTGGACGTCGACGTGCTGGACCGGGTCTACGCCCCGGGCTGTCCCGGGGCGCGGCCGGGCGGAATGAGCGTCCGCGACCTGGCTGAAGGGGTTCGACGCTGCGCCCGGGACCCGAAGGTGGTGGCCATCGACTTCGTGGAGGTCGATGCCGAGGCAGATCGCGACGGCCTGACACTCGACGCCACCGCCCACCTCCTCCTGTCGGCCGTCGCCGGTTTCGCGGAGCGGTCCGCCTAGCCGTACCTGAGGTACATGGCGCCAGATATGGCGCTAGTCAAACAGAGAAAGCGGAAAGGTCGGCGGGCAGTGACCGGCTCGCCTTTCTTGGTACTCGTAGCGCCATATATGGCGCTACGAACCTCAGGTAAGCGTCACCCGCCGCTGACCACCTGCTCGGCCTCGCGACCGAGGCGGTCGCCGTTCCGGTGGTCGAGGAAGCCGTGGGGGAGGCGGACTGGGCGTGGGCCGTGGGAATGGCCGCGGACCATGTGGTTGGCCTCGTCGGGGAAAGGGAGATCGGGATCCCAGCCGGACAGGATCTCCCGGACCTGGTCCACCGACTCGACCCGGGCCAGGGCGTCACGCATCACCGGCCCCGCCGGGAAGCCCTTGAGGTACCACGAGGGATGCTTGCGGAACAAGCTGATCCCGACCCGCTCCCCGAATCGGTCGACGAGCAGTTCGGCATGGCGGATCATGATCTCCGCCACCTGACCCGAATCAGGCGGATCCTGTGCCTCCCGGCCCGACAGGGCGTCGGCCAGGTCGCGGAACAACCAGGGCCGGCCCAGGCACCCCCGGCCCACCACCACGCCGTCACAACCGGTTCGGGCCATCATCTCCAACGCATCACCTGCGGTCCAGATGTCGCCGTTGCCCAGAACCGGGATGGAGCCGACCGTCTGCTTGAGGCACGCAATGGCTTCCCAGTCGGCTTCGCCCGAGTAGAGCTGGCGGGCGGTCCGGGCATGGAGTGCGATGGCGGCGGCACCTTCCTCCTCTGCGATGAGCCCGGTCTCGAGGTAGGTGAGATGATCGTCGTCGATCCCCTTGCGAAATTTGACGGTGATCGGAACCGATCCGGCGCGGGACACCGCGGCGCCGACGATCGAGCGAAACAGGTCGCGCTTCCAGGGGAGGGCGGCGCCGCCACCGTGACGGGTCACCTTGCCCATCGGGCAGCCGAAGTTCATGTCGATGTGGTCGACGTGACCCACTTCGACCAGATACGCCACCGCCTCGCCCAACGAACCGGGATCGGTCCCGTACAACTGAATCGACCGGGGCGTCTCGTCGGAGGCGAAGACGGCAAGCTGCCGTGTCTTCTCGTCACCCTCGACCAGGCCCCGGGCCCCGATCATCTCCGATACGTAGAGACCGGCCCCGTACTCCCGGCAGAGACGCCGGAAGGGCGCGTTCGTTATACCCGCCATGGGGGCGAGCACGACCGGAGGGTCGATGGTGAGGGGGCCGATGCGGAGCATCACGCCACAGGTTAGAGCCGGTCGATGTCTTTCACGTTCTGCAGCCTGACCTGACCGCGAGCGATGAGCTTGCCGTCTCCCTCCCTGGTCACAGTCACCTGCCACAGCTGTTGGGTTCGACCCCGGTGGATGGGGATAGCGGAGCCGACCAGGACCCCGTCACGGGTGGCCCGGATGAAATCGGTCTGATTGGAGACGCCGACACATCCCGCCATCCCGTTCTCGATGGCCCAGAGGGCGGCACCGGTCGAAGCCAGGGTCTCGATCAGAGTGCAGTACACCCCGCCATGCACCACCCCATAGGGTTGATGGTGGTTCTCGTTGATGACGATCGTGCCCGAGCACGAGTCCGGCGAAGCTTCGACCAGCTCGATTCCAGTGTGCCCGACGAAGGTCGGTCGCCCCAGGAACGGGTTCTCCATCAGGCGCCACAGCCCTGGGTGATCCGGGACACCAGGCCCTGGTCGTCGTCGACGTACTCCCAGACCTCCACGCCGAGCCCTTCGTAGTAGGCCGATGAGAGGACGATCTCCATCTTCCCGTCGCCATTCAGATCGGCCACGGCGCCCACAGAGAATGCGTACACCAGTGGGTCGTCGGCAGTGACGATCACCGACTCACCGAGGATCAGGGTTCGAATGTCGCCGTCGACCGTTCGACGCATGAAGGCGATCGAATAATCGCCCTCCTCGGCGAACAGCCCCTCGGTCACATCCTCGGCCACGACGATCACCTCGTTGACGCCGTCGCCTTCGAGATCCACGCGCAGCAGTTGCTTGATCACCGGCTGGGGAACCTCGAGGCCGCGCTCGGCCAGCAACTCGGCGGCAAAGCCGGAATTGGTGCCGTCGTCCTCCAATGTCTCGACCAGGTGTGGCACCAAGGGCCAGGAGGCCGAGATCGCCACACCGTAGGGACCGGGGAAATCACCCAGGAGCTGCTCGTTCTCGAGCTCGACGCCAGGGTTGTCCAGAGGGTCACAGAGTGTGGTCGGGGAGCCCCCGGTGGTGATCGCCTGCAGACCGAGGACCGCCACCTGATAGCTCTCGTTGCCGCTCAGTGGGAGCTCCGTCTCGGCCTCCACCTGAGCCCAAGCGGTGCCGTCCCACCATCCCAGGGCACCGAAACCGGCAACCACCACGGGCTCATCCGCCCAGTTGCCCTCGAGCCCGGCTGTGGTGGTCGTCCCGAGACTGGTGGTCGTGGTCCCGGCCACTGTCGTGGTAGCGCCGTCCTGGGCAGTGGTCGTGGTCCCACCGGGAGTAGTCGTGGTCTCCTCGGAGATGGTGGTCGTCGCCCCCAGGGAGGTCGTGGTGGCACCGTCATCTTGGTCTCCGAGGACGAAGATCAGAACCACGACCAAGACCACGAAGAGGCCGACGAGGATCCAGGCTGTTCGGTTCATCAGTGCAAGCTACCCGTCGGTATCGGCCCGGAATGCGGACAACTTGCCACCCGATGCCGCAATCAGCCGGGGGAGGAGATGTATGGGGAGCCCGATAACCGTAAATGGGCTCCCGTTCACTTTCTTCACGTAGATCCCACCCATCCCTTGGAGGGCGTAGGCGCCCGCCTTGTCCATCGGCTCACCGGTCCCGACATAAGCGGCGATCTCGTCTTCGGTCATCGGGAGAAACTCGACCTCGGCCACATCTACCAGGGATCTGACTCGGGCACCACCCTCCCAGGAGGCGA
>JBOGEU010000189.1:0-7430 GCA_050741995.1 Acidimicrobiia bacterium
CACCATCCCCTGCAGGCCCAGGCGGCGCCCGTCGTCCGGTGAGTAGATCCTGGTCACCCCGTATTCCATGAGCTCCTGGCCCTCGGCAGGGAGGATGGTCCCCCCGCCCCCGCCGAACAGCCGGATGTGACCGGCATCCCTCTCCAGGAGAAGATCCCGCAGATAGCCGTAGAACTCCATGTGGCCACCCTGATAGGAGGTGACCGCGATGGCCTGCGCATCCTCCTCGATCGCCGTCTCGACGATATCGATACCGGCCCGGTTGTGGCCGAGATGGATCACCTCGGCCCCTGAGGCCTGAAGGATGCGGCGGAAGATGTTTATCGAAGCGTCATGACCGTCGAACAGCGTGGTGGCGGTGACGAATCGGACCTTGTTGCTGAGCGTCGGCCGCATCGTGGACGCTTCGTTCATTCAACCCTTCCGATGGACTAGCTCAAACTGTAACCTCGGATTAGGCCCTTTACCCCTGTTCAGTGTGCATGAAAACGACTACATTGGCAGCGGGATGGCTTATTACTTAGGGCGCTTGCAGGGGCCGAAGCTCGAGCCGACGGTGGTGACCGTGGAGATCGACGACGGCCGCATGCGCATAACCGCGGGGCGGCGGCACATGGGATCCTGGCCGTTGCCTTCCATGGAAATCCATCGCACCTCCATATATCGGTTCGCTTTCGCGATCGAGGGCGACAGTTTCGAGTTCTTCCCCGAGGATCCGTCGGCATTCTCCGATGCCGCCGGGGCGGTTGTCGACCTCACCGGCCGTGAGGGCCGGTACGGGCTCAAGGCCCGGATTCAGGACGCCACCAGCGCTTGATGAGGGCCGCACGCCCTAAAATCCCTTCATGGTCCCCCGTCTCCTCATCCGTGGAGTAACCGCCGGAGCCGTCGTCCTCGGCGCCGAAGCCGCCTATGCCGTGCTCCGACCGGCTGCCAAGCAGACCGAATTCGACCCCTCGGGCGTCTTCGGCGAGCCCCATCTCCCGCCGATGCGAGTAGCCGTCCTCGGTGACTCGTCGGTGACGGCACCCGGCGTTGCCGGCCCCGAGGAGATCTGGGTGTCCAGGGTCGGTGCCCATCTCGGCGAGACCCGGCACGTGACCCTCCGGTCATTCGCGGTCAGCGGCTCCCGGGCCATCGACCTGACCAACAACCAACTGGAGCCGGCTCTCGTGTTCGACCCTGACCTGGTGATCGTCTCCGTTGGTGCCAACGATGCCCTGAAAGGGGTATCCGTGCGGACCTTCGAAGGTCAGCTGGACGAGCTGATCGGGGCCCTGGCCGACGTGGGGGCGCTGATCCTGATGAGTGGGGTTGGAGACCTGGGCACGATCCCCCGCCTCTACCCACCTCTGCGCAACATGATGAGCAGGAGATCGGCTCGTTTCGACCGTGCCCATCATCTGGTCGCCGAGCGCTACGGAGCCCACGTGATCGAGCACCGGTCCGACAACCCGACGGTCTGGTACTCGGATCGCAGCCTATGGTCGGCGGACCTGTTCCATGTGAGCGCAGCCGGGCACGAACGGTGGGCCAACGTCACGTGGCGCACGCTGCAGCCACTCATCGACGCCCGTCATGGATCGGGCTGAGGCGCTCGACCGGCTGACATCGGCGAGGGTGGGCCGGTTCGCCTCGGTGACCGGCGACGGGCGGCCACATCTGGTCGCGGTGACTTTCGCAGTCGTCGACGACTCGGTGGTCCACATGATCGACGACAAGCCAAAGACCACGTCACGGCTGCAGCGGCTGAAGAACGTCGAGCAGAGGCCCCGTGCCTCTCTGCTGGTGGATCATTACGAGGATGACTGGTCCGCCCTGTGGTGGATCCGGGTGGACGGCAGGACCAGCGTGGAGACCGAGGGTGAGGCCTGGGAGCGGGCCCGGGTCGCGCTCGGCGAGAAATACCCCCGGTACCGCATCTCGCCGCCCGCCGGGCCGGCGATATTCCTCGCCCTCGACCGCATCACTCATTGGGAAGGCATCTGACCACGCCCGATTCGGTGGCGAGCCAGCCGACGCGGACATCGTGGGGCTCGACCGGGACCGCATCGACGAGGCGCATCGCCGGCGCGATCCCGATGCTGATGGTATCGGGCCGGGCCCGGGACAGGATCCGGTCGTAGTGGCCCCCACCGTGGCCGAGCCTGCCCCCGAGCCGATCAAAGGCAAGACCGGGCACCAGCACGACGTCGAGCTCATGGATTGGAATCACCGGCCCCGAGCCGACCGGCTGCTCCATGCCGAACCGATGGGTCTCGCGGGGCAGTGCTGCGTCTCGAAAGGTCATCGAACCGTCGGGCTCGACCCTGGGCAGGGCCCAGCGCCATCCGGGCAGACGTTGCATCAGCGGTGTCAGGTCGACCTCGCCCTCCATGGGGAGGAAACCCGAGATCGCACCCGGGAGCCGAGCCGAGAGCCATCCGAACAGGCCATCGACGACCCTGGTGGCGGCGGCCGGGTCGAGCGGCCCGAGCGAGCGCATACCGGTGCGTAGAGAGACCTTGTCCACGAGGCACAAGGCTAAAGGGCGGTCACTATCGTCACCGGATGCGGTGGCTGATCGACCTTCCGAGGACCCTCATCACCATCGTCGCCGGAGCGCTCGCCACCCTCATCGCGGTGGCACTGATCGCGGTCATCGCCCTCTTCAACGACACATCGCCTGCGATCGATCGGATCATCCGGGGATGGAGCCGGATCTGGCTGATCATGTCGGGCACACGTCTCGAGGTCGAAGGTGCGGTCAACATCGACCCCGCCCGCTCCTATGTCGTCGTGGCGAACCATCTGTCAGTCTTCGACATCATGGCGTGCCTGCTCGCAGTACCGCTCCCCATCCGTTTTCTGGCCAAGAAGGAGCTCTTCAAGATCCCGGTCCTGGCCCAGGGGATGCGCTTGGTCGGGATCATCGAAGTCGATCGGGAGGCCCGCGGGGCGGTGCACGCCGAGGTCAATCGTCAGTCGAGGAAATTGATCGGCAAGGGGAGAAGCCTGATCATCTATGCCGAGGGGACCAGGCCCCGAGACGGGGTCATGACCCGGTTCAAGAAGGGCGCCTTCACAATGGCAATCGCCGCCCGGTTGCCGATCCTGCCTCTCGCCATCCACGGCTCCTACGACGCCTGGCCACCTGGCGCAAGACTGGTCCGGGGGGGAACGATCAGAGTCGTCCTGGACAAGCCGATCGAGACCGAGGGCCTCGGCCATCCCGACACCGGCGATCTCCGGGATCAAGTCGAAGAGGTGATCGCCGGGCATGTGATCGCCATGGGAGGCGCAGTCGAGAGGGGGTGAGCCCCGCAAACCGCCTGCCTTCTGCCGTCAAACATGACACACTGGTCAGGGGTCCCCATGGATCCACCCATATAGAGAGGCCGCTCATGGCAAACAAGGACAAAGGTGGCAAGAGCGCCAAGAAGGCGCCTGCCAAAGACCTGAAAGAGAAGCGCCAGTCGAAGAAGCAGAAGAAGGCAGCCGCCGACAGCGCCAACCGCGTCACCCGTTAGCGGCGGCGCGATCCGATGGGCCGTCAGTAGAGGAACATCGGCTTGCCCAAGACGTGGCGCACCTTGGGCAGGTAGGTCTCGGTGTCGTAGAGCTCGTCTACATCGACCCGCTTCACGCCCTCCCTTGTGACCCCGATCGGGACGTGGGTGTAGGTCCCCCCGCGTAGGGCGACCATCCGGCCATGACCGTTCTCGACCGCCAGGTCGGCGGCCATCACCGCGTAGTTCGTGGCCACCATCAGATCGAGCGAGTCCGGTGCCCCCGATCTCATCAGGTATGCCACCTGCTGGTAGAGAACCGGCTCGCCGGTCCGCTCCTTGAGCAGCTCCCCGGTCAGGGCGCCGATCCCTCCCAGCTTGCGATGCCCGTACGCGTCCGCCTCGCCGGCCAGCAGCATGTCCCCTTCCTGGAGCCGAGCGCCTTCGGAGATGGTCATCATGGCGTAATTCGAGGGGTTGGTGCCCCGATCCGACAACAGGAGCTCGGCCAGCCGCTCGATATCGAACGGGACCTCGGAGATGATCGCCCGATCGACACCCGAGAGGTAGGCCGTCACCAGTGAGGTCTCGCCGCTGTATCTCCCGAACAGCTCGACCACGGCGATCCTCTCGTGGGACCCGGCGGCGGTGCGCAGGCTGTGGATGAACTGGACCCCCCTGGTCACCGCGGTGGAGAACCCGATGCAGTAGTCGGTGCCGTGGACGTCATTGTCCATGGTCTTCGGGATCGCGATCACCGGCACCCCCTCGTCATGCAGCCGGAGACCGTAGGAGAGCGTGTCGTCGCCACCGATCGGGATCAGCACGTCGATCTCCCGGTCCTCGAGCACGCGGAGCACGTGTGGCGTCATGTCGACCAAGGCTTGCTCGCCCGGCTCACCGGTGACGAATTCGGGAAGCTCGTCGAGCTTCATCCTCGCCGGGTTGGTGCGTGACGTGTGGAGGAAGGTTCCCCCGGTCCGGTCGATGGTGCGCACGACGCCGGGGTCGAGTGTGATCAGGTTATCGCTGGTGGTTTCCGGCGCGTCAGGATTGAAATAGGCGAGCCCGCCCCACCCGCGACGAATGCCCACGACGTGATGGCCCTCCTCGGCAACCCTGTTGACCACCGCCTTGATGCAGGCGTTCAGCCCGGGCACGTCACCGCCGCCGGTCAGGATCCCTATGCGCATCTCTTCCTCTCGCCTCGTGATCGGGGCGTCATATTGCCCGGGATTCGGTCACCCGGCACGCTGGTAGCGAAGGTAGACGGTGCCTGAGGGGAATCTGTGCTCCTCGACCAGTTCCAAGTCGACTTGCCTCCCGGGTGGGAAGAACGGCTTCCCCCCTCCGATGATCACCGGCACCACGTTGAGCCTGAACTCGTCGATGAGGTCGAACAGCGACGCGGCCAGCGCGGGGCCCCCGATGCCGAGAAAGCCCTCGGATTCTTCCTTGAGACGTCTGACCACCGACTCGGAGTCGGCGCTGCGGACGAGCTGTACTCCCTCGGGCACGCTCTCGAGTGTGTTGGAGAACACGAAACGGGGTGTCTCCAGGTAGATCCGGGCAAATTCCGCCTGGACGTCAGGCAGGTCGTCCCGGGCCGCCAGGGCTCGCCATGGCTCCTCCATCACCTCGTAGAGACGGCGCCCGAAGAGAAACGCCGAGGTCTCTCGAGTCTGATCGTTGGCCCGGCGATGGACCTCTTCGTCCGGAGTGGTGAACCCGATGCTGCCGGAGGGATCCTCGACGTAGCCGTCGAGCGAGACGCTCATCGAGTAGATCAGCTTGCCCATACGGTCAACCAGTCAACGCCCTCACGACGTAGAACGCAACCGCCCCCAGAGCCAGGACGCCCCAAAGACTCCGTCTGAAGACGATGGCGCCGACAACTCCGCCGGCCGCTCCGGCCAGGGCCGGTGTGATTTCCATCGTCCCTTCCGGTGCCGCCACACCCGAAGCCGCTATCACCATGAACAGTGCGAGCGGGAAAGCCTCGAGGAATCGCCCCAACGGGCCGCCCGGAACCGGCCGGGGCCGGATCATGAACACGATGCGGGTGGCGAACGTGATGACGGCGACCGCCAAGACCAAGGTCAGGTCACTCATCGAAGACCATCCCGGCCAACGAGGCCGCCACCGCCGCCACCGTTATCTGCCAGGCCGCAGGGACCATCAGGATGGAGAGGATGGTGGCGAGCACGGCCGAGGCGGCCACGATCCAGTCGCGCCTGGTCCGGATCATCGGGACGGCCAGACCGAGGAACAGCAGCGAGAAGAGCACTCCGATCCCGATCGCACCGGGCTCGATGGCGCCACCGAACCATGCCCCGACGGCGGTCCCGATGATCCACCCCGTGTAGAGCATGAGATCAGCGGCCGACTTGTAGGCGACCACATCGTCGATCCCGGTCCCCACCGCGCGAATGGTGAGACCGAAAGTCTCGTCGACCAGGATCCAGGCGAGGCGGAGCCGTCGCCACAGCGTCTGAGGGCCGATGATGTTCGCCAAGGACGCCGACATGGGGAGATGACGCAGACCCAGCCCGGTGACTGCGATCAGGATCGGGACCGCGCCGGCCGAGAGGAGACCGATCATGGTGAACTGCGCCGCACCCGACACGATGACTAACGAGGAGAAGGTGGCGAGCCAAGGGGAGAATCCGGCGGAGACGGCGAGCACCCCGTAGGCGACACCGAATCCGCCTACTGCCAACAGGATCAAGATCGAGTCACGCAGCCCCGCCCGGAACGATTGGCTCTTCAGCATCGGAGGACGGTAACCAGGTAGATCCTGGCACCAATCCATTAGGTCATGGGAAGGTGCGCGGCACCCGCTGGACGTTGATCCAGCGCAACTCGGTGAACTCGTCGAGGGCGGCCTGGCCGCCGAAGCGGCCGTACCCGCTCCCCTTGACCCCGCCGAAGGGCGCCTGTGGCTCGTCGTTCACCGTTTGGTCCCCGATGTGGACCATCCCCGTCTCCAGGCGAAGCGCCATGTCGAGTGCTTGGGTGAAGTCACCGGTGAGGATCCCCGCCGACAATCCGTAGTCGGAGTCGTTGGCCACGGCCAGCGCCTCTTCGCGGTCGTTGACCACCACGATCGGAGCCACTGGCCCGAAGGTCTGCTCGGTCCACAAACGCATGTCGGGTTTCACCTCTGTCACCACGGTCGGGTGGTAGACGAGGTTGTCGAACTGGCCCCCGGTCACCAGGCTCGCACCGCCGGCCACCGCCTCCTCGACTTGGGCATGAACCTTGTCCACCGCCCGCTTGTTGATCAGCGGGCCGATGGCGTTGGCCGGATTCGTCGGGTCGCCCATCGGGAGCGACTCCGCCCTGGCCTTGAGCTTCTCGGTGAACTCGTCGGCGATGCTCTTCTCGATGATGATTCGCTCGGTGGACATGCAGATCTCGCCCTGGTGGAGGAACGCCCCCCACACCGCGGCATCGATGGCGTAGTCGACATCGGCATCTCTGAGGATGATCAACGGGTCCTTGCCGCCGAGCTCGAGCACGGCACGCTTCAGGTTTCGGCCCGCCTTCTCCGCGATCACTCTCCCCACGTCGGTCGAGCCCGTGAACGAGATACGCCTCACCGCCGGGTGGGAGATCATCTCGTCGCCGACCTCTTCTGCCCCCTCGCGGGTGCAGGTGACGACGTTGAGCACACCCGGGGGCAGGCCGGCCTCCTCGAAGATCTCGGCAAGGAGGAGACCTCCGGTGAGTGGCGCCTCTTCCGATGGCTTGAGGACCACCGTGTTCCCGTAGGCCATGGGAAGGGTGAACGACCGGCTACCCAGGATGTAGGGCACGTTGAACGGGGCGAAACAGGCGACGACGCCTGCGGGTTGGCGGACAGCCATGAAAAAGGAGTTGGGGTGATCGGCGGGGATTATCTCCCCCTTCACGTCGTACCCGGCCGCGGCCGCCATCCGG
>JBOGEU010000190.1:0-8886 GCA_050741995.1 Acidimicrobiia bacterium
ACCCGGGCCCGGTGCCGCCGGTCGAGCATGCGGGCCTCATTGAGGAACGTGCGGACCACATCATGGTTGGCGAGGACCACATCGATGTGACCTGCGACGAGGGCCCGCAACCGCTCCGGCGCCGAGCCCTCGACCGACATCGCCCTCCGCGCCGAGTGCTGGAAGAGGCGGGCCCCCTCCTCCACCACTTCGACCAGTAGGTCCTGCTTCGAGTCGACGTGGGCATACAGCGAGGAGCCGAGCAGGCCCAACTCCCGGCCCAGGTCTCGCATCGATGTCCCGTGATAGCCCTTCTCGGCGAAGAGCCGCCCGGCGGCGGCGACCACATCGGCCCGACTGTTCCGGGTGGTCACCATCAGCGGTGGTCGTAGCGGACGACGACCCGGTCCGAGACCGGGTGTGACTGGCAGGTCAGCACGTATCCCGCATCCAGCTCCGAGTCGACGAGGGCGTAGTTCTTGTCCATACGGACCTCACCCTCTTCGATCCGGCCCTTGCAGGAGGCGCACATCCCACCTTTGCACGAAAAGGGCAGCTCGGCCCTGACCCGGAGGGCCGCATCGAGGATCGACGTCTCCGCTGTCATCCGGGTATGGACCGCACGCCCGTCGAGGATCACCGTGAGGTTCACCGAGCCTTCGCCAGGAGGCGGCTCGGGAGGTAACAGTTCCGGGTCGACCGGCCCGGCGAAGAACAACTCGTCGTGTATCCGCTCCTCGTCCACACCGAGCGCCCCAAGTGTCCGCCGGGCCATCATGACCAGGTCATAGGGCCCGCACAGATACCAGGCTTCGACGTCCCGGTTCCCGAGCAGGAGACCGTGGATCATCCGGATCTTCTCGCTGTCGATCCGTCCCGACAGCAGGGGTAGATCCGACCCCTCCCGGCTGAGGAGATGGAAGAGCTGGAGCCGGTCCGGATACCGGTCCTTCAGCCCTTCGAGCTCTTCGAGGAACATGATGCTGTTGGCGGTCCGGTTCCCGTAGAGGAGAGTCCAGGACGAGCCGGGCTCGGACTCCAGGGTGGTGCTGACCAGGGACATGACCGGGGTGATGCCCGAACCGGCGGCGATCGCCACCCGATGAGCGGCCGCCTTCGGGTCGGGGTCGATGGTGAACTCGCCGACCGGCGCCGCGACCTCGAGGATGTCCCCGGCCCTCAGCTCGGTGGTGGCCCACCGACTGAAGGCACCGCCGGCAAGACGCTTGATGCCCACGCGGAGCTTGGCACCGTTGGCGTTGGAGCACACCGAGTAGGAGCGCCTCAGGTCCTCCCCGTCGATGAGGGCGCGCAGCGTGACGTGCTGGCCAGGCAGATAATGGAAGGTGCTGGCCACCTCCTCCGGCACGTCGAAGGTCACCGCGACCGCATCATCGGTGAGAGGCGCCACCTCGAGAACCCGAAGCCTATGGAAGTCGACGCCCACTCAGAACTCCTTGAAGTGGTCGAAGGGCTCGCCACAGGAATTGCAGACCATGAGTGCCTTGCAGGCGGTCGATCCAAACCGAGCCACCATCTTCGGAGCCGTCGACCGGCAGCGGGGGCAGAGCACCTCCCCGAATGGGAGCGGTGGGGCGATGCCAAAGGCCGCCAGCTTCTCCCGGCCCGTAGTGGTCATCCAGCTGCTGCTCCACGCCGGGTAATGGGTCATGACCACCTCGGGATCGTCGAAGCCCTCCGATTCCAGCGCCCGCCTCAGATCGCCTTCGATCTGCCGCATCGCCGGGCATCCCGAATAGGTCGGGGTGATGGTGACCACGACCCGCTCCCCCACGCACCGGACCTCGCGGAGGATCCCCAGGTCCTCGATGGTCAGGACCGGGATCTCGGGGTCGACCACACGAGCCGCCACTGACCTCGCCAGCTCCATGTCGAGGGTGGGGGCTTGGGTCACCACTCCATCCCCGGGTAGCTGCGCTGCATCCACTGCATCTCGGCGAGGAGCGGCCCGAGATGCTCGGAGTGAAAGCCACGTCTTCCCCCGCTGCGTTGATAGGGATCGTCGGGAATCACCAGACCCGCCTCGTCGAGCACCGCGTGCACGGTGGACTGCCAGCTCTCGCGGCTCACCTCCCCCGGGCCCTCGAACAACTCGCCGGTGAAGCGCCACATGTTCTCGACCGCGGCCTGAGAGCGGCGGTGAGACTCGTCGGTGCCATCGCCGAGCCTGGTCACCCACGTCGACGTGTGACGAAGGTGATACCTGGCTTCCTTCTCGGCTCGGGCAGCGATGCCGGCCAGGGCCTCGTCGTCCGAGCCGGAGAGCCAGGCCCAGAGCTCGACCTGGTAGGCGTCGAAGAAGAGGCCTCTCACCATCGTCTGGGCGAAATCACCGTTGGGCTGCTCGACCAGCAGGACGTTGAGGAACTCACGTTCTGCCCTCTGCATCGCGTAGTCGTCCTCGGTCCGGCCCTTGCCCTCGATCTCCCCGGCCCGGGTGTAGAGGGCTCGCGCCACGCCCAGATGGTCGAGCGCGATGTTGCCGATGGCGATGTCCTCCTCCAGCTCGGGCGCATTCGAGATCCACTCCCCCAGACGTTGGGCAAGCACCAGGTTGTCGTCGGCGTGAGCGAGCAAGGTCGTCACCGCATCGAGAGTGGCGGGCCCGGCCGGTCTCACATGTGGCCCACTTCGTCGGGGATGTCGTAGGTCGTCGCCAGCCGGTACACCTTCTCGTTGGCGTCGACAAAATCGGAGATGTCCTCGGGATCGAAGGAGTGGATCTCGCTGCTGGGCACCACCCAGAGGCTGGCCCCCTCCCCACGCCGGGTGTAGACGTCGCGTGCGCTCTGCAGGGCGCTCTCGGCGTCGGCGGCGTGGAGACTCCCGATGTGGACGTGGGATATCCCGCGCCGGGCCCGGACGAACACCTCCCACATGGGCCACACCCCACCCGAGAGCTCGGTGCCCTCCTCGATGTCGGCGCTCTCGCCGGGGGCCACGGGGACCTCGTATGTCATCTCAGATCCCTTCTGCCAGCCCTTACGTGCCGTTGGGGAACGATTCGGCTCATATGGTCACGCCGCCGACCGGGCCCTCTTGGCGGCGTGGGCGATGGCGGCCTCCCTCACCCAAGCCCCCTCCTCCCAGGCCTCGACCTTGTGCGCGACCCGGTCCCGGTTCATCGGGCCGTTGCCTTGTACCACCGCCCAGAACTCGTCCCAATCGATCTCTCCGAAGTCGTGATGGCCCCGCTTATCGTTCCACCTCAGGTCGGGGTCGGGCATGGTGAGACCGAGGTAGTCGGCCTGGGGGACGGTCATGTCGACGAACTGCTGGCGCAGCTCGTCGTTGGACACCCGCTTGATCTTCCATTCCATCGACTGCTCGGTGTGGGTGGAGTCGGTGTCATGGGGGCCGAACATCATCAGCGAGGGCCACCACCAGCGGTCCAGGGCATCCTGCGCCATCGCCTTCTGCTCGTCGGATCCCGAGCACAGCCTGATCAGGATCTCGTAGCCCTGACGCTGGTGGAACGACTCCTCCTTGCAGATTCGCACCATCGCCCGGGCGTATGGGCCGTAGGAGCACCGGGTGAGCATGACCTGGTTGGTGATGGCCGCCCCGTCGACCAGCCATCCGATGGTGCCCATGTCCGCCCAGCTCAGGGTGGGGTAGTTGAAGATCGAGGAGTACTTGTGGCGACCCTGGTGGAGCAGCTCCTGCAACTCGTCCCGGTCGACCCCCAGAGTCTCGGCCGCCGAATAGAGATAGAGCCCGTGGCCTGCCTCATCCTGGACCTTGGCCATGAGGATCGCCTTGCGGTACAGGGTGGGGGCGCGGCTGATCCAGTTTCCCTCCGGTTGCATCCCGATGATCTCGGAGTGGGCGTGCTGGGCGATCTGCCGGATCAGGGTCTTTCGGTACGCCTCGGGCATCCAATCGGCCGGCTCGATCTTTTCTTCGGCGGCGACGATGACGGCGAAGCGCTCCTCCGGTGTCATGAGCTCATCCTATCACCAACGAACGTTCGTTTGTACGGAGGCCCACGGACTAGCGCACTAGTCATGGCGTGCGAGCTGGAAACGGCACTGGAGATCGGCGATACCTGGGGGATATTGACCACCGGCGCGAGGAGAGCGCGCGACGGGGATTGCCGAGGGGGGCTCACTCCTCCGGCATCTTGGCTGCTTGCAAATCGAGACTTCCTGACGCAATCCCCGTCCGATCGACGGCCCGCTGGGCCGGAAGGTGAGGGAATGGTGCGAAGACTGCAACGCCGGCTGATTGTCCTGGTGGCGGGTGCACTGGTCGGTCTCATGGCATTCGGGGCGCTGGGGAGCGCCGCATGGTTCACGAGTCAGGACCAGGTACTGGACAACACCATCGAAGCGGGAACACTCGATGTTCAGGTGTTCGGAGGGCCGTTTCACCTGGAGAACCTGGCCCCGGGAGGTCCGTGGGAAGGGCCGTATGTCTTCGAGATCCGGAACCAGGGCACACTCCCTGCGCTCTATGACATCTCGGCAGGCGGCATCACCCAGACCGTTCCCGGGTTCAAGAACAAGGTGAATGTCCGTCTCTACACGAATTTCTCTTCGGGGACGTTCGGAGATGCATGCGAGGGCATCCTCGTCTACGAAGGGGCGCTTCCCGGTCTCGCCGGGTCGTCCACCAGCAACGCCTGGGGCAACGACTTCCTCGCCCCGAACGGCGGATGGACCGATCCGTGGAAGATCTGCTTCCAACTCGATGGGAGCGCCGGAAACCAGTTCCAGGGCGCGGAAGCCACCTTCGACATCCTCGTCGACGGTTACCAGCCCGAAGCTCCCTGAGAATCACCGAAGGGAGGGTCTCACCGGGGAAGGCCCTCCCTTCAAAGGCAACCATGACAACGGCAAGCCACCTCAAGACCCGTGGCAGGCATCTGCCGCGGCACCGTCATCTGCGGAGGGTCGATGCCCCCACGACCGGTGAGCGATTGCTGGCGTGGTTTCTCATCCTCTCGTTGCTCGCCATGGCCGCCGTCGCCTACGGAATCATGGACAATCGCTGGTACAAGGTCCTCGCCGTCGATGGCGGGTCCATGGAGCCCACCATCAACCGGGGCGACCTGATGGTCATCACCCGGCCCGGAACCGTGGAGGTCGGCGACATCGCGGTGTTCCAGGTGGACGGGCGTCTGGTGACGCATCGGGTGGTCGACATCGAGGCCGACGGGACCCTCGTCACCCAGGGGGACGCCAACCCGGCCCCCGACCGGTGGGACGGGGCCGCGATCGAGGTCGTCGGGGTCTACCGGTTCCGGATCCCGCTGCTCGGGCATCTCTTGTCCTCGGGCGTCGGCGCCTGGTTCGTCGACTCGGACACCCTCGGCGTCAGTGTTGCCTCGGCGAGCGCTCCCTAGTGCTCCGGCTCACAAGTTCCGTGCGTGTAGCGCCGAGGCATCGGCGTTTCTGGCAAGGACGCAGGACGAAGGCGCACCCGGTGCGGTGCGTCGAGGACGAGGACGCAGCCAGGGGCGTCGATGGCCGGCGGGACACGTGCGAGACTTGCGGGTCGGTGCACTAACGGCTGGTCAGGTGTCGAAGGATCCGACGGGCTCACCATTGAGATGAACCTCGCGCGACTCGTCGGCCCAGCTGCCGAGGGGCACCGCGATGGAGAACTGCTCGATGACCTGGGCACATGCCTGATCGCCCACGATCTGGGAGATCATGTCGATCTCGATCACATCACCGTCGTCCTCCACCGTCCAGAAGACCTCGTGGCACGGCGACGGCTTCTCCCCCTGAACATCGAGTGCCACCTGGATCGGGAAGCTCTCCATGATCCTCAGATCGGCCGCGGTCACCCTCACCTCGCCGTCGGTGTTGCCGTCGATCGGGGGCCTCGGCTCGGGGATCGAGCCGACGGGGCCCGGTTCGGCGATCGGCTCGTCGCCATCCGAGTCGACGCTTTGGTCGGGATCGACTGTGATCGTGGTGCCGGGCTCGTCGGTTCCGCCCACCACCTCGGGGACACCACACGCCGTCGCGGCCAGGATCAGGACCAATGCCAGAAGGTGCTTTCTCATGAGCGATTGGATGGCGGAACAGAGGCAAACGGTTCCATACGGCCTTCGATCAGGCGAGGGCCACCAGGTCGAGCAGGTCCTCGTCGAAGAACCGCAGCTCCCCTTCGGGCATCATGACCGCGCGATCCGGCATGAGCTGAGCGACGAAGTCGGTGTCGTGGCTCACCAGGACCACCGTGCCCTCGTACATGGTCAACGCATCGAGCAGTGCCTCCTTGGCCTGGGGGTCCAGGTTGTTGGTGGGCTCGTCGAGGAGGAGGACATTCGGTCTCGCCGCCACCAGCATGGCGAGGGCGAGCTTCGTCTTCTCCCCACCGGAGAGTGTCGCCGCGTCCTGATCGACCTTGTCGGCGAGAAGGAAATGGCCCAACAACGAGCGGAGGGTCTGGTCGGCCAGGCCTCCGCCACGGCGCATGTGGTCGATGACAGAGATTCCGTCTGTGATCTGCTCGTGCTCCTGTGCGTAGTAGCCGAGACTGGCCTTGTGCCCCAATGACACCTCTCCCAGATCGGGCGTCTCGACACCGGCCAGGATTCGCAACAGCGTCGTCTTCCCGGCGCCATTGAGGCCGATGAGCACCACCGTCTCCCCGCGCTCGACGGCGAACTCGATGTCGACGAACACCAGGTTGTCGCCGAAAGACTTGGCGAGGCCGAAGACGGACAGGGGCACGCGACCGGACTGATCCGGCTGGGGAAAGGCGACACGCACCTTCTTGCCGCTCTTCTGCACCTCGACCAGTTCCCGTTTCATCCGATCGACGCGTGTCTCCCAGGACCGGGCAGCCTTGGCCATCTTCTCGGTGGTCCCCTTGAAGCGCCGGATGTTCTCCTCGAGCCGGGCGATCGCCTCGTCCTGATGTTTGCGCTCCCGCTCACGCTGCTGTCTCCGCCGATCCCGCTCGACCAGGTAGTGCGAGTAATTGCCCCGGTAGGCCTCCAACTCACCATGTTCCAGCGCCAGGACCGAGGTGATTGCCTCGTCCAGCAGCGGCAAGTCGTGAGAGACGACCAGCATCCCGCCCCGATAGGAGGTGAGCCACTCGATGAGCCATGCCTTGGCGTCGAGGTCGAGGTGGTTTGTCGGCTCGTCGAGGAGCAGGATCTCGGTCTCGGCGAAGAGGATTCGGGCCAGCTCGACCCGGCGCCGCTGCCCTCCTGACATCGTCGCCACCGGCTGGTCGAGCTCTCCGTTGCCGATGCCGAGAGCTGCTGCCATCCGTTTCGCCTCTGCCTCGGCGACAAAACCGCCCTTGGCATCGAACTCGTCGTGCAGCCGCCCAAAATGCTCGATGCCCCGATCCCGCTCGGCGCCTGTCAGGTCGTGCAGCCGGCGACGGGCCTCTTCGATTCGCCGTTGGAGGGCACCGATCTCTCGAGCCATGAGGATCCGCTCCAGCGCGGTCGCATCAGGATGCTCCAGCTCGGGCAATGCCGCCTCCTGTGAGAAGTAGCCGATCCGACCGGAGCGAAGCACTGTGCCATCTACCGGCGATCCGGTCCCGATGAGTGTCTTCATCAGCGTCGTCTTGCCCGCGCCGTTTCTGCCGACGAGCCCGATGCGATCGCCGGGCTGCACGCTGAATGAGGCCCCCGCCAGAAGGGTGCGGGGGCCGACATCGATGCGGAGGTCGCGGGCAATCAACATCAGGGTTTGCGGGTCCGGGAAGACATTAGGGGCTGAAAGGCCCTTACCCGGGTGGATTTCCCGGCTCTCCGGGCCGGCTCGGGGGCCGCATCGGACTAACTTCGCACCGTGTTCAACCGGTTTCGGGCGCTCTTCGACTCACCGTTCCTGCGGCGGGTGAGCTGGCATGTGAGGCGGGTCGGGGAGAAGGTCGATCGACGTTTCTTCACCTCGCTCATCCTCGGGCTGCTCCTCGTCCTCGGCATCGCCGCGCTGGCAGTATGGCTCGGGGAGACCGACCGCTCTTGGGGCATGCTGGGACAGTCCTTCTACTGGGCGGGGGCGACCGTCCTCGGCCTCGGCGAGGGCGGTTTCGTCACCGGGCCGGTGGGCTGGGTGGTCGGATGGCTTCTCGGGCTGTTCGGTGTGGCGATTGTGGCCACGATCACCGGTGCGCTGGTCGGCTTCGTGATCGATTTTCTGTTGAAGGAGGGACAAGGGATGGGAGCATCGGGATACCGCGACCACATCGTGGTCTGCGGTTGGAACTCGACGGCACGGGACCTGGTCGACGAATTGGCCAGGGACGAGTACGGGACCAAGGTGGTCCTACTCCACGACTCGGAGCGGAGCCCGGTGGAGGACAAGATCTACTTCGTGCGGGGCAGCACGACCAATGAGTCTGACCTGCGGCGCGCCGGGATCGAGAACGCCGTGTCCGCGATCGTCTGCCCGATCGACGGGTCGGATCAAGCCGACATATCCTCGATCCTCACCGTGCTCGCCATCGAGTCGATCGCACCTGATGTGCGAACGGTGGTCGAGGTCAACAATCCGGCCCATGTCGCCCACTTCCGGCGGGCCAACGTCGACGAGCTGATGGTCACCTCGAAACTCGCCTCGCATCTCCTCGCCCGCTCGGCGATGTATCCGGGGCTCTCCGAGCTGGTGACCGACATCGTCTCCGGTGGTGACGGCTCGGAGCTGTATCGGGTGACCATTCCCGACTTGTACGTGAATCTGGGGGTCGACGAGCTGTCGACCAGATTGCGGTCCGAGCACCGTGCGACCCTCCTCGCGGTGACCCGGGATGGGGCGACTCATACCAACCCCGAGGCGACGTTCCGTCTCGAGCCCGGAGACGACCTGATCGTTGTCGCCCAGTCGCTGGGCGATCTGGAGCCACTCCGCGAGAGCTCAGCCCTCGCCTGACCGAGCCGACCGAGATCTAGGCTTCAGCGCC
>JBOGEU010000191.1:0-2168 GCA_050741995.1 Acidimicrobiia bacterium
ATCCAGGCCCATCCCGAGGTCGGGGTCGAGGTCTCGCATTTCGACGAGACCACGGGCGATTGGAGCAGCGTGGTGGTGACGGGCAGGGCAGTCGTCTGCGACGACGAGGAGATAACCTCACGAACCATCTCTCTGCTCTTCGACAAATATCAGGCCGTTCTCGGGTCACTGCTCGGCCATGGTGGGCTTCAGCCGATGTCCAGCTTCCCACACGTGATCGAGGTTCCGATCGACGTGATCACCGGCATGAGCTCGGGCCGGGGATTCACCTATCGAACGCGTCCGGGCCGTCTCTGATGTTCGTTCTCTGCGAGACCCAGGTTCCTCTCCCCATAGCCGAGGTCGAGCACGGCCTCGATGACTTGCGCTCCCATCTCGGGTCCTGGGCCGATGTGGCCTACCGGGAGGGAGAGGAGTTGCGGGCGCGGGTGGGCCCAGGAGTCGGGGGCGTCGCCAAGGAGGTGCGGCTCGAGATCGGAACCCCCGAGATCCACCGCTCGGGGCTGGTCTACCCGATCAAATGGTCCGCCACAGGCGCCGAGATCCTCTTCCCCAAGCTCAACGCCGAACTGATCGTGTCACATATCGGAACCGAGGAGACCAGGCTCGTGTTCGAGGGCAACTACGAGCCACCACTCGGGGCATTGGGGAAGGTTGTCGACCGGGCCCTGTTGCGCCGGGTCGCCGACTCAACCGTGAAGGCATGGATTGACCGCCTGGCAGACGCCCTGACCGCCGGGCACACCGTCAGCTGAGAGGCAACCGCACCTCGATCTCGGTGCCGGACCCGGGGAAGCTGTCGATCCTCAGCGATCCATTCCTCGCGGTCGCCCTTGCCGAGATGTTGGCCAGGCCCATACCCGCTCGCGGGAGATCGGGGTCGAACCCGGATCCGTCGTCGCGGACGAACACACGACACGACACGTCATCGGCATCGACCACTACCTCCACGTGTTCGGCGCCGGAGTGACGAAGGGCGTTGCTCAACGCCTCGGTGACCAGCTTCACCACGTCGTCTTCCAGCCCCTCGTCACCCAACGAGGTGACCCCGATCTCGAGAGCGACCGAGGTCGGATAGGCAGAGCCCATGCGGGACACCACCTCCTGGACGCGCTCGTCGAGTTGCCGCTGGCCGCGCGCTGTGCGCAATTGGAAGATGTACGCCCTGAACGCCTCTACCGCCCGGTCCAGCCTGTCCACCGCGTCTTCGATGGTCTTGGCGGCGACGTCGTCGTCGACCAACTCCGCAATCCCTTGCAAACCGAGCCCGACCGCGAACAGATCCTGAATCACCGTGTCATGCAGATCGCGGGCGATTCGCCCTCGATCCTCGACGACGGCTATGGAACGGAGCCGGTCCTGAAGTCTGGCGGTGGAGACGGCTGATCCTGCGATCCTGCTCAACGCCTCGACGAGGGTCACATCCTCCTCGTCGAACCCACCCTTCTTCTCGGTCAGGTACAGGTTGCCGAACGCCTTGCCCCCCGCCATGACCGGCACTCCGAGGAAGCTTCGCATCTGCGGATGGTGCGGGGGGAAGCCGTACGAGTCCGGATGATCGGCAATGGGGTCGAGCACAATCGTTCGCTTCTCACGGACCAGAGTGCCGAGCACTCCCTTGCCCTTGGGCAGGTGCCCGATCCGTGCCGCCTCCTCGACCGAAAGACCCTCGTAAAGGAAATCGGAGAGGACGCCGTGCTCACCGATCACGCCGAGAGCTGCATATCGGGCTCCGGTGGCGATCTTGGCCTCCGCCACCAACCTGCGCAGCACATGCTCCAGATCACCCGCTCCGACTACCGCCGCCGCCGCCTCGATGAGCTCCGGAAGGCGTTGGACGATCATCGATTGCGTCATCGGAACAGCACCATACCCCCGCTACCGTTTGCTCCCGATGGCACAGCTTCGTGTGTTGCTCGTTGATGACCATGAGGTGGTCAGGGCAGGGATAAAGGCCTTGTTGGACGCCCAGGACGACATGGTCGTCGTCGGAGAGGCGGGGACAACTGAAGAGGCGATGCGCAGGGTGGGCTACGACGAGCCGGATGTGGTGGTGCTCGACGTTCGCCTCCCCGACGGGAGTGGCGTGGAGGCGTGTCGAGACATCAGGTCGAGGTTCCCCGAGGTCAAGGTGCTGATGCTCACATCGTTCGCAGACGAGGAGGCGA
>JBOGEU010000192.1:0-8437 GCA_050741995.1 Acidimicrobiia bacterium
CCTGTGATCAACGCCGAGTTGCTGGCACTCGTCTGGGCCAGGCCCGTGGTCTGGAGGGCGTAGCCGGCAAACAGGGCGGCACCTGAGATGGTGCCATGGACCCAGATCAGCTTGCCCCTGGGGACCGCGAACACAGCCAGCAGCAGCGCCCCGAGCAGGAACCGCCAGGCGACGAAGGAGATCGGCGCGATTCGCTCCACGGCCGACTTCACCACGACAAAGGTGGCTCCGAAGAGGAAGGATGCTGCTAGCAGGGCGAGAATGGCCTTGCTGCGGTCGGTCCGGAACATTGAGGTGGGCAGAGTAGGTCTGCGGCTCGCTTGCTTTGGATACCAATACAGTGCCGTTCATGCCTCTGGCCAGAGCCGATGGATCGATCCCAACCCGCGTCGAGAAGGGCAAGGCGCGCGCGGTGCTCAACCGGTTGACGAGGAGGTACCCGACGATCGGGACCGCCCTCGACTACGAGTCTCCCTATCACCTCCTGGTGGTCACCGTGCTGTCCGCCCAGACGACCGACGAGAACGTCAACAAGGTGGCGCCGGTCCTGTTCGCCCGCTACCCCACTCCCGCCGACCTCGCCGAGGCCAATCCCGAGGACGTGGAGAAGATCGTCTACTCGACCGGGTTCTTCCGGCAGAAGACGAAGTCCATCATCAAGCTCGCTCATGGGATCGAGGAGCTATTCGGCGGCGAGGTCCCGATGGACCTCGACGAGTTGGTGAAGCTGCCCGGTGTGGGGCGGAAGACGGCGAGCGTGGTCCTGGCCGAGGCCTGGGGTGTCCCCGCGATCGCGGTCGACACTCATGTCAACCGGGTTACCCGGAGGCTCGGCCTGACCAGTTCGTCCGCTCCGGGCAAGATCGAGCAGGACCTCAAGGCGCTGTACCCCAAGAGCACGTGGTCCGGTCTCTCGATGCGGTTCATCCAGTTCGGGCGGGACATCTGCGATGCTCGCCGCCCGCGCTGCGGAGAGTGCGAGTTGTTCGGTCTCTGCGAGTGGCCTGACCGTTATCTGATGGCGGGCAAGGTCCCGAGGAAGTGACCGTTCCCCGGGTCGGGAACCGGGCGATCCTCAGGCTGGCAGTGCCGGCGCTCGGCGCTCTGGCCATCGATCCCCTGCTGACCCTGACCGACACCGCCTTCGTGGCCAGGCTCGGTGTCGCCGAGTTGGCGGCGCTCGGAGTCGACACCGCGATCCTCGGCTTCGCATTCTTCGGCTTCAACTTCCTCGCCTATGTGACCACGCCGCTCGTGGCCCAAGCCCTGGGGCGGGGGGACCAGGCGCGGGCGAGACGGTGGGTAGGCGATGCCCTGCTGCTGGCGGTGGCCCTCGGGCTCCTCACCACCCTGGTGTTGGTGATCCTCGCTCCGTGGCTCGTCGATCTGATGGGCGCCGGGGGAGAGGTGAGCGGGGCCGCGGTGTCCTACCTGCGCATCCGGGCCATCGCCACCCCCGCAGTTCTCATCGTGACCACCGGACACGGCGCCTTCCGCGGCTACCAGGACACGAAGACACCTCTGATGGTTGCCCTCGGGATCAACCTTCTCAACGTGGCCCTCGATCCGCTGCTGATCTTCGGCGCAGGCTGGGGAGTGGAGGGCGCGGCAATCGCCACCGTGGTCGCCCAGTACGTCGGAGCGATCTGGTTCCTGCGACTGATCACGGCCCGCAACCTGGCCGACCGGCCCGCCCGGCTCCGGGAGGCGATCCCACCCTTGCTCGCTCTGGGACGCAACGGGATCTTGGTGTCGATCCGCACCGCGTTCCTCATCCTGGGGCTGACGTTTGCCGCGGCCACCGCCACCCGAATCGGACCCGGCGAGATCGCCGCCCATCAAGTGGTGATGCAGGTATGGCTGTTGGCGGCCATGGTGGCCGATTCCTTCGCCATCGCCGGCCAGGCGATGGTCGGCGATGCGGTGGGCGCCGGCGACACGGACGGGGCCGATCGTCTGGCACTCAGGTTGCTGGGCTGGGGAGCGGCCACGGGCTTGATGCTGATGGGAGCCTTCGTGCTGGGCAGCCCCCTGCTCGCCTACCTGGTCGGCGACCCGGCGGTGGCCGATCTGACCAGATCCGCAGGGCAGGTCGCGGGATGGATGATGCCGATAGCGGCGCCGTTGTTCGTCGCGGACGGGATCTTCTTCGGGCTGCTCGCCCTGGGGACCGTCATCGCGTCGACCGCCGCCGGGGCCGTGGCGCTGGTCGGGCTCGTGGCCCTGACCTCGTTGGGCGATTCGCTGGACGGGATCTGGTGGGCGATCGGCGCCATGGTGGCGGCGAGGGGACTGGTCTACGTCATCGGCTACCGGCGTGCCGTGAGCTCGGCGGTGAGGTCCTGACCTCTGGTCTCGGGGAGGAGAAGGGTGAGGAAGGCGGCGATGCCCATCCCCACCCCGAGCATGGTGACAGTCTGCGACAGCCCGAATTGGTCGATGGTGTAGATCCCGAGGATGAGGCCGGTTGCCGATCCGACCAGACCGAAATTGGTGACTGCCGTGTTGGCGCTCGCCCTGAGGCCGGTGGGGAACAACTCTGTCCGATGGGAGCCCGCGGCGGGGACGAAGGCGAAGGTGCCGAAGGCAGACATCGCCACCGCCCCGAGGAGCATCGGTATCGATTCCGACCAGTAGATCACGATCCCTCCACCGAGCGCGAGAAGGAGGCTGACCACCGTCGTGCGGCGCCTGCCCCATGCATCTGCGAGATGGCCACCGACGAAGAATCCGAGCCCGCCCACTGTCCCTCCGAGCAGCGCGATGAGCACGGTCGAACCGGTCGACAGGCCGAGCTCCTCGATCATCCGGGTTGTGGAGAATGCGAGCGCAACCGCAGAGAAGGCGGAGGCGAGGAGCGCGATCGTGGCGACGATCCAGAACCGACGCGCCCAGTGCCCGGTGGCCAGCTCGCGCCAGTGACGCTGCTCGTGGTCCTCGATGAAGATGTGGCTCTCGGGCACATTCCTGATGAGGAAGGGAAGGATCAGGAGGCCGAGGACGATCAGGAGGTGAGGTGTCCTCCAGCTGTCGCCACCGCCATCCGCCAACGGGAGCGTCATCAAGGCCAGACCACCGCCGAAGGAGACGGCCGCGCCATAGAAGGAGATGGCGTAGGCGCGAAACCTGGGCGCGACCTGTTCCGCGAGCAGGACGATTGCCAGGCCACCCATGCCGGCGGTGCCGGTGCGAAGGATCGCCTGGGCGGTTCCGAACTGCCACGACTCCAGGGCCAGCCCGGCCAGGCTCCCCCCGACGATGACCAGCGTGATCGACCAGAGAAACGGGCGGCGTCGGCCGCGATGATCCCCGATCCACCCCAGGGGCAGGGCGGCGAAGGCGGTCAATCGAGCGATGCCGAGGAGGAGGCTCATCTCCCCTTCGGTCAACCCGAGCCCGGCGCGAGTGAAGGGGAGGGTGGCGGAGGCCTGGGACTGGGCGAAGCCCTGCACGACCCCGGCAGCCCAGATGATGAACACGATCCTACGGTCGGCTCGGCTGAACCGATCCACCGGGAGCAACGGACCTACAACACGTTGCATCCACGGAGCCACGATCCGAGAGTAGAGCGTGGCGCGTGCGATCATCACCACACTTCGGCTCATTTGGCCGAGAACCAAAGTGTTCCAGAACGTCGACTCCGCCGCTTACATCGTCCAGGTCCTGATCGCCTTCGGGGCCGGCATCATCTCGTTCGTCTCACCGTGTGTCCTCCCGCTGCTCCCCGGGTACCTGTCGATGATGTCCGGGTACTCCGCGAGCGAGCTCGAGGCCGGTGACGTCTCGCCGGGCCGGATGCTTCGGGTGATCCTGCTCTTCATTGCCGGATTCACCGTTGTCTTCGCCGCCCTCGGGGCGGCAGCCACCCGCATCGGGCAGTTCCTCACCCAGAACCTCGGCACGTTCACCCGGATGGCCGGGCTGGTCATCGTCGTGTTCGGGGTGCTGATGGTGGCGATGGCGATCTCCAACCGGGGCCTGCTCGCTACGTTCAACCAGGAGCGAAGGGTCGAGGTGAGACCATCCCGGCTCGGGGGCTGGGCGCCACCGATGATGGGGGCGGCGTTCGGCTTTGGCTGGACCCCCTGCATCGGTCCGGTGCTCACCGTGATCCTGGCCACCGCCGCCACCCAGGAGAGCCTGGGCGAGGGTGTGTTGTTGCTCATCGCATACTCCCTCGGCCTCGGTGTGCCGTTCCTCCTCGCCGGGCTCGGGTTGCACAAGGTCTTTGGGCGGCTCAAGCCGTATCTGAGGCCGATCAACATCGCATCGGGGGTCATCCTGGCCATGTTCGGGGTGGTGATGGTCACCGGGAACCTGGGGACGATCTCGGCCTGGTTCTCGAGGATCTTCATCTCCGTGCCGTTTCTGCGCGACCTGGCGACGGTGTGACATGACCCTCGACAGACGGCTGCTGGCCCCGGTCAGACCGGAGTTGGTGTGGTTCACCGGCCCCGATGCGATCCGCTTCCTCAACGACCTGATAAGCCAAGAGATCGGGACCGCCGCGGTGGGTGAGGTCCGTCGCACCCTGCTGCTGACCCCCCAGGGCAAGATCGACTTCGTCCTCTGGGCCCTCCGTGGCGACGACCGCGTGGGGTTGCTCACCGAGGACGGTCGGGGCGAGGAGTTGATCTCGCGGTTGAGTCGATACCGGATCCGGGTCGATGTCGAGATCGAGATGGAGAGTCAGCCGGTCGCACTGGTGCTGGGGGGGATCGAGGCCCCGGACCGAGGCTGGATCTCGACCGGTGATGGTCTGAGGGCGGACGTGTCCTGGCCCGATCTGCCGCGGATGCTGGTGGTGGGCGCCGTTCCCGACCTTCCAGTGATGTCGACCGACGACTACACGGTGGCGCGGATCGAGGCCGGGGAGCCGCTGGTCGGGGTCGACGTCGACGACGGCACAATTCCCCAGGAGACGGGCCTGGTCCCGGAGACGATTTCGTTCGACAAGGGCTGCTTCCTCGGTCAGGAGCTTGCGGCCCGGCTCGACAGTCGTGGGGGCCGGGTCAACCACCATCTCCGGGTGTTGCGCTTCGATGGGGAGGCGGCGGCGGTGGGGTCGGAGGTCGTGAAGGATGGCGAAACGGTGGGCACGCTGAGCTCAGCGAGTGGAAAGCTCGGGATGGCGCGGTTGCGACGTGGAGTGGAAGCGGGGGACATGGTGACAGCCGGTGGGGAGCCGGCGCTGGTGATCACGTCGGCTGTGGTCTGACGATGTAGACGTGACCCAATGGGCTGCGCCACTCGTAGATGCCGGGACGGATCTGCCTGAGTCGCCAGCCCATTCCCTTACCGCGGTGATTTCGGCGGCAGAGCGGGGCCGCGTTCTCGACTGATGTCGGCCCACCTTCGACCCAGGCGCGGTTGTGGTCGATATCACACTCGACGGCCGGCATCCGGCAACCGACGAACACACACGTCTGGTTGCGCTCCTGGATCTCCCGGCGCTGAGCGGTTGTATGACGACGCTTGGGTGTGGTTCCGGTCCAAACGATCTCGCCGTCGTCACCGAAAACCGTCACCGGTGCTCGGACGCATGCTGCTCGTCGACTACCCTGCGGGCGACGTCGGCGATGACCGGGCCCCAGCCGGCGAGGCTTCCCGGATCGTCGTTGAGACCGGCGAGCGTCGCCAGGTCCACGGCAATGTTCACTACACCCCGATCGGTACCGGACGCGCCGTGTGGGGTACGACCGTTGAGCAGATCGAGGAATACGTCGGCTCGCACCTGGTCCATCGAACGCGGGTCGTCTCGGCCTTTGGCGGCTCGCGCCAGGCGGTTGAGGTTCCGCATCGCGGCCTTGGTCTCGGCGGCAGGGAGGTGCGACGCAAAGACTCCCGCGGTGCCCCCTTCGTCTGCCTCCGTCACCACCCGACGATCGGTGAGGCTCTCCTCATACCGCTTCTTTGCCGCATCGGGGTCGACACTGATCACCAGACGGGCGACTCGGGCCCGAAGTTGACCGGTGGTGAGCCCGGGAGCGACTCTCAGGGCCTCGGTCGCCACTCTCCTGGCAAGATCCTGGTCGAGAGGGCTGGTCCTCTCGCCTATAACCCTGGCGCGCGGAACGTCGATCAATCCTCGAAGTAGGGCATCTCCGATCTCCGGGAGTCGCTCGCAGAAGATCTCCGCCCAATCGAGATTGGCCAGTGCCGAGCGGTAGGTCACCATGAGAGCGGCCTGCAGCTCCATGGCGACGAGATCGGCAAGAGCCTCTTCTTCCCCGATGCCATCGGGCGGGCTGGGATCGAGATCGCTGATCGAGTCGCGGACGGCGAGGATGTCGGCGTAGAGGAGTGCCTGGTCGTGGGCGACCTGTCGGGCTCGTGCCCTGAGCACGAGGACACGATCGTGACCGTTCAGCCTCTTCCGAGAGATGTCTTCGAGCAGAGCACCCAGCCTTGCGCCAGGCGGCATCTCGGCGACGTCTGCCGGCAGCGTTCCCGGCTCGATGGTTTGCATATCGAACATATGTTCGACGCTACAAGCCACCAGAGACAGAAACAACCCCCTTATGGTCCTTGACTCCAAGGGTGGCCTCGATTGGGAGCCGCACATCCTTGCCGACTTCGGTCTCGACAAGGTCGCACCGTTTGGGGATGGTTTCCTGGCCGCAGCGGTTCTCCCGCCGCCGAGCCCCACCGAGCTCGTCCGCCTGGAAGATGGCACCGCGATGGAGGTGTCGGCGACGCCGACGCGCGGCTCTACTATTCGACCGATGCCTTGACCTGGTCGTCGGTGGAGGGGAGCCCCGAGTTCGAGAAGCCACTGATCGTCCCGGATGGCATCGGGGGTGCCCTCGTTCTCGACGAGCAACAAGCCGAGGACGAGACGGAGCTAGTTCGGGTGTACCGGATCCGTCGGTAACGGCCGGTAGGGTGCCGTCATGGTCTCCGCGCGATGGCCGGTCCGGCTGGCCACCGTCGAGGATGCGGGCGAGGTGGCCCGGTTGCTTCACGACTTCAACACCGAGTTCAACACGGCCTCACCCGGTGTGTCGGTGCTGACGCCGCGGCTCACCAGTCTGCTGGCGGGGGTCAGCGCCTTCGCCGTCCTGGCCGGCGATCCGTCCGTCTCGGTGGCCCTGGTGACGCTGCGACCCCACGTCTGGTACGAGGGGCCGGTTGCCATCCTCGAAGAGCTCTACGTTGCGCCCGAGCTACGCGATCGAGGTATCGGCTCGACAGTCATCGACCTGGTGCTATCGACTGCTCGAGCGCGAGGCGTCGAGTTGGTCGAGATCAACGTCGACGAGTCAGACGTGGATGCCATGCGCTTCTACGAGCGACACGGGTTCACCGCCGTCGAGCCGACCACGGGGGAGGGGGCGTTCTATTTCCACCAGGAGCTCGCGGGACGACAGCCACCCCCGCCGTCATCCGGAACCGAGACCGATCCATCCCAATTGTGAACAGCTCGATTGAACGTGGCCGGTGGTGCCGGAGGCGGGACTCGAACCCGCACGCCCTTGCGAGCCGGGGCGACGTCCGCCGGTTCGAGAAGACGCTGAGCAAGCTGGAGGACCGTCGCGACCAGTTGATCGAGAGAGACCGGCCTCCATACTCTCGGTTTCGGCATCGATGATCGAGCCCGTCACGTACAGTTGACCGCTCCGCCGAAGCGACGAAAGGAGCGACGGTGCAAGCTGAGCAGCGCACGCACAAGGACGCAGAAGTCTTCGAACGTGCCGACCGGCATTGGGTCCCCTATTCGGTTCACGGGGCCCAGGGGCGGCGTCAGGAAGAAGTTCCGCCGGACCCGAGTGACAGGTATGCCGCTGTCGACGACCTGGCCGACGGCATGGTCGTGTTCGAGGTATCGAGCTGGCCGTATCTCGACGGGGAAGGGCGGCTGTACTTCGAGGACGACCCGACCGAGTGGGTCCTCGGCCTGGAGGATTCACAGCGAGTAATCGACGAGAAGAGGAAAGAGGGTGGGATAACAGCCCCGGCCAGGCCGATTCGGGTGGGGGATGCCTTCCTGTTTCGTGGTGTTGGGCAAGGGGAGGTCACGTCACTGGACCAGGTCGACGGTGTGATAGACATCTCGGCCGCGGCTCGGGACGCGGCCAAGGCCGCACTGTTCGGAGCAGCCGCATCGACGGTCGAAACCGCATACGCGGCCAAGATGGCGGTGACGGAGAAGGCCGGCAACGGGGCTCCACGGGCCGGCGAGTTCGATGTGGGCCAGCTGAAGTCATCCCGCTCCCCGGGGCCCGAGCTCGGGCGATGAGCGCCCCGGAGCTCATCCCGACCGGGCGGCATGCCGCCGCCGCCAGCCTGCTCGGTGAGATCGAGCCGTTCCACCTCGTCTACTTCCTGCTCAATGTCGGCGACGGCGATTCACAGGTGCTGCTGCTCCCCGAGGACCCTTCCGGAAACAGGCAGATCATCGTCATGGACGCGGCCGTCAAGGGGAAGAACCTGGCGC
>JBOGEU010000193.1:0-6024 GCA_050741995.1 Acidimicrobiia bacterium
GGCCAAGACGCACCAAACGGTGCACCACCAGGGGATCGATCGCAGTCTTCATCCGGCAACCTTTAATTGACGCATCATATAACTCATTACATGACACGTCAACTTCTAGCGGCTAGCCTCTATTCCCATGAGTTCGCAATGGCTGGACCCCGACGAGGAACGGGCGTGGCGGGCATACCGACGGATGTTCACTCTTCTCGAGGCCCGACTCTCCAGGGAGCTCGCCGACGAGACCGGGCTCTCCATGGCCGACTACACGGTGCTCTCCAATCTGGTCGAAGTCGAGGGGCGACGGTGGCGGATCACGGCGCTGGCCGAGTACATGCAATGGTCCCAGAGTCGACTCTCCCACCATCTGAAGCGGATGGAAGAGCGCGGTTTGGTCTCGCGGGAACAGGCCGACGTAGACGCCAGGGGTGCCTACGTGATGCTCACCAGGTCCGGTCTCGAGTCGATCGCCTCCGCCACTCCTGCCCATCTCGCCGGGGTGCGAAGCCACATGATCGACCTCCTGACCCGTGAGCAGCTCGAGACGCTGGCGGACATCGGGGAAACCGTTGTCTCCCACCTCTCCGACTGACCGGCTTGGGGAGGATGTCGCCGGCAACGCAGTGTCAGGGCTTGACCAGATACACCTGTACCGTCAGCGCCCCCGCCTCGCCCCGGCCGAAGGCGACCCCGATCTCGTTGTTGAGCCAGGCCAGATCCTCGTTGCCGGTCTGGAATGTGAGCAACTCGTGGGGCTCGGCCGATTGATCGGGATTGGCGATCGAAACGCCGATACCCCGGTAGCCGACGGTCTCCCGCTTCTCACCGATCGTGGCATGGATGTCGAGCTCCATGTTCCCGTCGGCTCTCACCGTCACGTAGTCGATGCCCTTGACGGATCGCTCCCCGTCCCAGTGGGGACCGACGGCCGTGCCCTCGAAGGGGAAATCAATTCGCATCCCGGCCGGTGCCGATCCGATGATCCTCCTCCCCATTTCGGCGCTGATCGTGCAGAACTCTTCCAAAGAGGGCATGGCAGGGTCTCCTGACTCCAAGTTGGCGAAACGCTAGCCACCATCCCGGGAGCGCCGGAGAAGCGCTCTCACCTCGGTGTCGGTTGTCTGCGAGAAGTCCTCGTACCAGGCGCCTACCGCCATGAACCTCCTCGGCTTCTCGAGAACCACGACCCGGTCTGCAGATCGCTCCATCATCGGCACGATGTCGGGAGGAGCGACCGGAACCGCCAGCCACACTTGAGATGCTCCCCGGGCCCGAAGCCCTTCGATTGCGGCCAGGGCCGTCGAACCCGTGGCGAGACCGTCGTCGACCACGATGACGGTGCGCCCTCTCGGACCGACGGCAGGAACCGCCTCACGGTATTCGTCGAGGCGCTGGGCCAGCTCGCGCAACCCGACCTCTACCGCGTTGGAGAAGGTTTGATCGTCGATGCCTATGGAGTCGACCACATCGTGGTTCTTGATGACAACCCCGCCTTCGGCCACCGCACCCATTGCCAACTCGGGATGGAAGGGCACACCGACCTTGCGAACCACGAGAACATCGAGCTCGCAACCCAGCGCCCTCGCCACCTCGAACCCGACAGGCACTCCGCCCCGGGGCAGGGCGGCGACCAGCGGATCGACCGGCTCCAGGTCGGCGACCGCCGCCCCCAGGGCCACCCCGGCGCTGCGGCGGTCGGCAAAGCTCACCGCTCAGCCATAGTGATCGACGTAGCGGCGCAACCAGGGAGTGACTTGAGCCAGGTAGTCCTCGGCCTCTCCCATGGGCAGGGTGCGGGCGGCGTAATTCATCAGGAGGACCTGGCGGGCGGCGTGGAAGCCATCGAGTTGCTCATCGTCCACGATCGGCCATGCCGCGATCTCCTCGAATCCTTGCCGGAACGCGGCCCGGATCTCGGACCTCCTCGGACTCGTGCGCGACGAATAGAGGCATACGGAGACATCCTGGCCCGGGGTCGCGATCATCACGTCTTCGAAGTCGAAGGCGTGGAGGCGGGACCGGGACAAGTGGACGTTCCATTCATGGAGGTCACCATGGACCACATGAGGGAATTCACTCTTCCACGCATCTTCGATGACCTTCTCCGAGATCTCGATCGCCTGGTGCATCGTGCGCCGCCGGTGGATATCGAAGAGATGGTCGAACCTCGGGTCGTGGATGATCACCGGATCGTGATTGGCGTCGTAGTAGAAGACCCGGTCCCAGCGGCGCATCCCTTCGGGATTGGGTGGCTGCCAGGTGCGGCCGTGTTGCTGCAACGAAGCGCTCATCCGGCCCAACAGCCGGTAGCCGAACGACCCGGCGCCGTCGGCCAGCGGTGCCCCGGGCACCCAGGAGAAGAGAACACAAGAGCGCACCTTGTCCGAGTCCGGCTCCTGGGCGTCGACGATCAGGGTGCCATAACCGGTCGCGATCGGTGCCACGACCTCGATCTCGGTGTCACGGTTCAACGCCGAGAGCCACGCCACCTCGTACTCGATGTTGGTGCGAGAGTTGGAATGCGGGCTCCCGACACGGAGCACGCATTGGTACCCGTCACTGGTCACCACGCGGTACATCACGTTGGAATGCGTCGCCAAATGAGTCACTTCGCGCACGCGAAACGAGTAACGCTCCAGCACGCTGTGCGCCAATGGCAGCAGTCTCGCGGCCTCGTGGCCGATGCGATGTAGATCCATTCGTGTCGGAGCCCTCCGTGGCCCACCGGGTGGGCCTTACCCAGCCCCGGCCCATTGTGGTCGCTCTGACCGTCCGGCTCTAGTGGTCCCGCGTACCTAATTCGCGGCGGCTCCAAACCACCGTTTTGTGCTGTATCACCGTTCCGACACGACATCGTCGAGTGCTTTGACGAATTCCCGGTTCTCGGCATCGCTGCCGATGGTCACCCGCAACCACCCACCGGAGATCGGCCGCACGATGACCCCGAGCGAAGTGAACCTCTCCGCAGCCTCTTCGGCCGCCATGCCCGAGTCGAAATAGACGAAGTTCGCATGACTCTCGGTGTGAGGCAGGGATCTCTCGGCGAGAACCCCGAGAATGTGGTGCCGGGCGGACGCATTGACCCGGGCCCGCCGCTCCAACTCTGCCCGGTTCTCCAACGAGGCCACCGCCGCCGCCTGCCCGACGTCGGTGACGGTGAAAGGGGGCTGCGCCTTGCGCAACTCGTCGATGAGGGAGGGCACGGCGATGGCGTACCCAACGCGGTGCCCGGCCAGTGCGAAGATCTTGGAGAATGTGCGCAACACGAGCACATTCGGGCGGTGCAGGGCATGCGGTATCGCCGTTGCATGTGCGGCGTCGGTCACATAGTCGTGATATGCCTCGTCGATGACGATGAGCACGTCCTCGGGGACCGACTCGATGAGCTCGCTCATCGCCTCCGAGGAGACAATGGTCCCCGTCGGGTTGTTGGGGTTGCACAGATACACGACGTTGGTGTCGTCCCGAATCGACCGACGCATCCCATCCAGGTCGTGTCGGTGCTCGGCATCGAGCGGGACTTCGATCGCCTCGCTGAGGGCCCAGCGGGTGGCGATCCGATACATGATGAATGAAGGCCACGCGTACACCGCGCTGGTTGCCGGACCACCGACGGCCACCGCGATATGACCGATCAGCCCCACGCTCCCGTTGCCGAACCAGAGATGATCCCCCGGCACGTCCAACCAATCCGACACTGCGGCAGTCAGCCGGCGATGGTCGTTGTCGGGGTAGCGGTTCGACGCGGCAAGGGCCTGGATCGCAGCTTCGATCGCGCCGGGGAAGGGCCCGTCGGGGCACTCGTTGGAAGCAAGCTTGACGATCTCGTCGGCCCTGATCCCGATCTCGGAGGCGACCTCTTCGATGGCCCGGCCCGGCACATAGGGGCTTATCGCAGCAATGTCCGGCCGAAACCTGGGCATGGGCCAACGGTACCCGGTACTTGGTACTTGGCACCTGGTACTGGCAGACTGCGGTCACAGGTTTCGGGAGGCGTCCGCCGGGCCAGATCCGTAGGGTTGGCTCTGCACCGGTCGTGACCTCTCCTCACATCCAAGGAGAACTGTCGGTGACGGCACGCAGAACAGGTCTCGGCCGGGGATTGGAGGCTCTGATCCCGAGCGAGAACGAGTCGACTTCGAAAGGGAAGCCGCTCCAGGTGATCGACCGCAAGGGCCACCTGGTCGGTGATGACCCTCGTCTCGACCCTGAGCTCTACCAGCAGATGTATCGCAACATGGTGCTCTCCCGGGAGCTGGACCGTCGCATGCTCGCCCTCCAGCGCCAGGGCCGGATCGGTACCTATGCCATGCTCGAGGGTCAGGAGGCGGTTCAGATAGGCTCGGCGCTGGCCTTGGACCCCGACGACTTCGTCTTCCCCTCCTACCGGGAGCACGGAGCCCAGGTGACACGGGGGCTGCCCATAGAGGTTCTCCTCGCATACTGGAAAGGGCTTCCCAACGCCCGCTGGGACATGGAGAAGTACCGCACCGGAATCGTGACCGTCCCCATCGCCACCCAACTGCCCCACGCGGTCGGCTACTCCTATGTGACCAAGCTCAGAGGGGAGAGCACAGTGACGGCCGTCTATTTCGGTGATGGGGCGACGTCGGAGGCCGACTTCCACTCGGGAATGAACTTCGCCGGTGTGTGGAAGACGCCAACAGTCTTCATCTGCGCCAACAACCTGTATGCGATCTCGGTGCCGTATGACAAGCAGACGGCATCCCGGACCATCGCCCAGAAGGCGGCGGCGTACGGTTTCGAGGGCCTGCGGGTCGACGGGATGGATCCGATCGCTGTCTACCTGGCGACGAGGCTGGCGGTGACACGGGCACGGGAGGGCAAGGGCCCGACCTTGATCGAAGCCCTGACCTACCGCTACGGGCCCCATGCCACCGCCGACGACCCCACCCGCTACCGAACCCGGGCCGAGGAGGAGAAGTGGCGCAAGCGCGACCCCATCGAACGGTTGCGCCGGTTCCTGGAGATGCGTGGCGAGTGGGACGAGGCAGTCGGGGAGAAGGTGGCAACCGAGACCTCCGACCGAGTGGCTGCCGCGATAACCGAGATCGAGGCTCAGCCCGTCCCGGGACGGGACGATGCCATCCGCCACGGATTCGAGCGCATCCCCGCTCATGTGGTCGACCAGCTCCACGCCATGCAGACCTCCCACGGCGAGACGCCCACGGATTTCGAGCCAGAGCAGATTTGGACGGTCGGGTATGACTCGCGGCCCACCGGCCCCACCGAGTCGATGACCATGGCTGAGGCGATTAATGCCGCTCTCGACGAGGCGATGGAACGAGACTCCGGCGTCATCGTCCTCGGCGAGGACGTCGGGCTCACCGGCGGTGTGTTCCGCATCACCGAGGATCTCCAGGCCGCCTACGGCGAAGAGAGGGTCATCGACACCCCACTCAACGAATCGGGCATCGTGGGCACCGCCATCGGGATGGCTCTGGCTGGGGCGAGACCGGTGGCCGAGATCCAATTCGACGGCTTCGTGTACCCGGCATTCGACCAGATCGTGAGCCATCTGGGGCGCTTCCGGTTCCGCACCAGAGGCAATTCGAGCGTGCCGGTGGTGGTGCGGTTCCCGAGCGGGGCGGGGATAGCCGCCCATGAGCATCATTGTGACTCCCCCGAGGCCTACTTCGTCCATGCCCCCGGTCTGGTCGTGGTCTGCCCCTCGACGCCAACCGACGCCAAGGGGCTGCTCGCCGCCGCCCTGACCGGCGACGACCCGGTGATCTTCCTCGAGCCCAAGGTGCTCTACCGCGCCGGACGCGAGGACGTTCCGATCGAGCATTTCACATTTCCCATCGGCCGGGACCGGGTTCGACGGATGGGAACCGATCTCACCCTCGTCACCTACGGCGGGATGGTCCCCGTCGCCCTCGAAGCCGCATCCCGGGTCGACGAGTCGGTCGAGGTCATCGATCTCCGCACTCTCTTCCCCTGGGATCGGGAGACGGTGCTCGATTCGGTGAGGAGGACAGGGCGCCTCTTATTGGTCCAGGAGCCCCAGGGCTC
>JBOGEU010000194.1:0-7145 GCA_050741995.1 Acidimicrobiia bacterium
CTGCGAGGGCCTCGGGCAGGGCGATCGCCTGATCGAGGAGGATCTGGGCCTGGTCGGTGCTGAGCCGGCCCCCGACCCAGGCCCGCCAGGTGCCACGGGCTGTGGTGAGCACCCGCGATCTGGCCACCATGCGATGCGCCCTTCCGGTCGCCATCCGACAGCGATGCTGCAGGAACGCGGTGACCGAGGGGTAGCCAGATCGCCCCGGCCCTCCTCGCCGCCCGAAATCGGCGACCCGGCGGAGACGCTCCGCTTCGACGATGCCCGACACACGCTCCAACTCCACCAGGTCATCGGCGAGCTGGTCGAGATGGAGCAGGTCGAGGTCTTCGACCTCCCACTCCTCCAATGCCGATCTCAGTGAGCTCATATCGCACTCCCGAACATATGTTCGCCACGTTACGGGGCCCCGGTGACAGATTCCAGAGGGTTGTCTCGGTTATCCGGAGAAATCACCTCGGGTATTGACGCGATGCCTTAACGGCGATAAGTTCCCACCATTAAGTGAACGACGATAAGTAATCATCGTCACGAGACGGAGGAGACCGTCGTGGAACGAATGGCGAGCTTCCTGGTGAGAAGGCGGGTGCTGGTGCTGGTACTGGCCGTCATCGGCATGGCCCTGGCCGGGATCATCGGCGGAGGAGTGGCCGACCGGCTGTCCAACGGTGGGTTCGAGGACCCCGACGCCGAGTCGGTGGTCGCCGCCGAGGCTCTCGAAGAAGAGTTCGGGGTGTCCCCCGCCGACATCGTCATCGTTGCCAGCGCCCCCGACTCCGTCGACTCGGCGGAGGCAGCGGCATCGGGTATGGCGCTGGAGGCGGCACTCGAGGCCGAGGATCGCATCGGCTCGGTCACCTCCTATTGGAGTCTCGGGTCGCCGCCTCCTCTCCGCAGCGTCGACGGGAATCGGGCCCTGGTCTTCGCCACCGTCGACGGCACCCAGTCCGAGCTTCTCGAGGTCTCGGGCCGGATCGCCGACGAGTATCGAGGAGACTTCCAGGGTCTGGAGCTGGCGGTCGGGGGCGGGGGCCCGCTCTTCGCCGAGGTCAATGACACCGTCGAAGCCGACCTCGTCACCGCGGAGAGCATCGCGTTCCCCATCACCCTGGTGCTCCTCATCCTGGTCTTCGGGTCGGTGGTGTCGGCGCTCCTCCCGCTCGGGGTCGGGGTGTTCGCCATCGTCGGCACCTTCCTGGTCCTCGATGTGCTGGCCCGCCTCACCGAGGTCTCGATCTTCTCTCTCAACCTGACCACAGCGCTCGGCCTCGGCCTGGCCATCGACTACGCCCTGTTCATGATCTCCCGGTTCAGGGAAGAGCTGGCCGCCGGATATGACACCGGTGACGCGGTACGGCGCACCGTGCAGAGCGCGGGTCGCACGGTGCTGTTCAGCGCCGGGACGGTGATGGTCTCGTTGGCTGCAATGCTCATCTTCCCCCTCGCCTTCCTCCGCTCGTTCGGGTACGCCGGGATCGCGGTGGTGGCTCTGGCTGCGGTGGGCGCAGTGGTGGTGCTGCCGGCCCTCCTCGCGGTGCTCGGACCGAGAGTGGAGAAGCTCCGGGTGAGGAAGCTGCGCACCTCCACCTCCACCGGCGGTTGGCATCGGGTTGCCATGGGGGTGATGCGGCGCCCGATACCCATCGCCACCGCCGCCCTGGTGCTGCTCGTCTTCCTCGGCCTTCCCTTCCTGCGTGCAGAGTTCGGCCAGGCCGACGATCGGGTCCTTCCTCCCGACTCCCCGGCCCGGGTGGTGGGCGACCTGATGCGCACCGAGTTCGCCGGGTTCGACGCCGGCCCCATCGACGTGGTGGCCCTCGGCCTCGACGACCCGGCCGCGATCGACGGGCTGGCCGCCGATCTCTCCGGTTACGACGGGGTCGCCCGGGTCGACGCCCTGACCGGGACCTATGTGGGCGGGATGGTCGCCGTCCCCGCCGGGCCGGCCAACATGCGATTCGCCGGCGAGAGCGGGACCTACTTCCAGGTGGTCCCTTCGGTTGATCCCACATCGTCGGAGGCGGAGGCCCTGGTCGAGGAGATCCGCCAGACCGAGGGCCCGGTCGAGCTGAGCCTCACCGGGCCGACGGCCTCGCTGGTGGACACCAAAGACTCCATCTTCTCCGACCTGCCTCTGGCATTGGGCCTCATCGGTGGCGTGACATTCGTCGTGCTGTTCCTGATGTTCGGCTCGCTGCTGGTGCCGGCGAAAGCGGTGGTGCTGAACCTGCTCTCGCTCTCGGCCACCTTCGGATCGATGGTCTGGATCTTCCAGGATGGCCATCTGGCAGACTTCCTCGGGTTCACCCCCATGGGGCATCTCGACATCACGATGCCGATCTTGATGTTCGCGATCGCCTTCGGTCTCTCCATGGACTACGAGGTTTTCCTCCTCTCCCGGATCAAGGAGGAGTACGACCGGACCGGCGACAACGTGGCCTCGGTGGCGAGCGGGCTGGAGCGGACCGGACGGGTGGTCACCTCGGCGGCGATCCTGATCGCGGTGGTGATGGTGGCCTTCTCCGTCTCCGGAGTCACCATCATGAAGATGTTCGGGATCGGGATGACCCTGGCCGTCCTGGTCGACGCCTTCGTGGTGCGGGCGACCCTGGTGCCGGCATTCATGCGCCTGGCGGGGAGGGCCAACTGGTGGGCTCCGCCCTTCCTGCGACGGATCCATGAGCGCTTCGGGTTCGGCGAGCACCCGCTGCCGAGCCTGGACCCGGTCAAGGAGCCGGTATGAGCACCGCCGAAGCCGGAGTCACCGCCGAGCCACGATCCCGCCACAGGAAGGGCGAGGGGGAGCAGCTTCGCCGCGAGATCCTCGACGCCACCAGGGAGCTGCTCGCCGAGAAGGGAAACCTCGACCTGGTCTCGATCCGCGGGATAGCGGCGCGGGTCGGGGTCACCCCTCCTTCGATCTACCTCCACTTCAAGGACAAGGACCACCTCGGCTACTCCGTATGCCGGGAGGCATTCGAGAGCTTCGGCGCCCGCTTGCTCCCTGTCCTCACCGGTGACGGGAACGCTGTCGACCGGCTGCGCCGGCTCGGTGAGGAATACGTGAGATGGGGTCTCGACAATGCAGCCCTCTACCCGGTCCTGTTCATCGGCGGGCCGCCCAGGTCGATCGAGCCCGAGGAGATGAGCGGCGACCCGGGGCTGACCATCCTGGAAGGGCTGGTCGCCCTGGTCCGCTCCGGGATGGATGAAGGGCTGATCTCGACCGACCACAGCCCGGAGGCGACGGCCTGGGCCCTGTGGGCGGTCGCTCACGGGACGGTGCTGCTCCTGATCTCGAAGATGGAATGGGTCAAGGAGCATCTGGAGAATGTCGGGGCCGAGATCACCCTCCCCACCGCCGAGGCCATGATCGAGACCGCGATCGACGGCCTGTCCCGGGGGTTCTTCGAACCGGCAACGGGCTGAGCCCGGGGTCACTCCCGGATCAGAGCGCCCTCGTCGACCTTGGGAAAGCTGGATACCCGACATTCACGTCGACACCGGATGACCAATGCACCACCGGCTCACCCTCCGGTGGTGACAGCCCGGCCGCCGCCACCAGCTCGTCATGCCACATCGCGGCCCGAGCCCGATGCAGCTCCCACCGAGGGTGCTCGGCCTTGGCCGTGAGCACACGACCGCCCCAGGTCCCGAACAGTGCCCATCGAGCGGTCAGGTAGTGGTCGAAGTCGCCGAGCTCAGCGGCTCGGTAGCGCTTCCCGATCTCGATCTCGACACGAGAGGCTGCATGGTGAGGGCCGGGCCAACGGCGCCGGGTGACATATGTGATGGTCTCGCCCCTCCTGTCGACCGACATCTCCGACCAGAAGTAGGGGACCCGGTAGGTGGCCCGCGCCGTGATCACCGCGCTCAGGCTGCCCGCATCGAGTGAGAAGAACCACACCCCGGTCAGGCCGCTCGGATCACGCACATAGGTGCGCACATTGGTCTCGGGAAACTCGAAGAGCGGTCGTGTCCCTTCCCGGCCCCGACTCACCAGCATCGTGAACGGGACCAGGCCCACCCAGGCGGCGCCGTCGTAGGTCTCGACGGCGAGCCCCTCGGGGAGGAGGTCTTGGACCACAGCCGGGTCGTAGGGCCAATGGAGAAAGGTCAGCGAGTCCCAGCGATGACGCATCGCTACCCGATCCACCCGGTGCGGGCAGTCCGGCGAGTACGACGAGCTCACCCGGTCACGCTACCGACCGCCGGGCTCCGCCCGCCGTCAGGGCTTCCAGGCACCGAAGTTGAGCGACGAGCGGCTGATTTACCGCACCCAGCGGCCTGTCCTAAGCTCAGAAGGTGACTCTCGCCGACTATCTACCCATCGGCCTGATGCTGCTACTCGCCGCCGTCTTCGTCGCGGTATCGCTGGTCGGGTCCCGCCTGGTCCGCCCCCACAACCCGTCTCAGGCCAAGCTCGATCCCTACGAGAGCGGCATCGTCCCCGAGACGGAGCCGGTGCAACGCTTCCCGGTGAAGTTCTACCTGGTGGCGATGCTCTTCGTCATCTTCGATGTCGAGATCATCTTTCTCTTCGCCTGGGCGTCGATTTTCGACACACTCGGCTGGTACGGGGTGGCCGCCGTCTTCATCTTCACCTTTTTCGTCGTCGAGACGCTGGCCTATGTCTGGAAGCGGGGGGCGCTCGACTGGAACGTCCACCGAAGGGCTCGCTACATCCCGACCGACGCCACGGACGAGGCGGCGTAGATGGCCACAACCGCACCAGGCAACCTGCTCATGACCACGGTCGAGCGGGCCTCCCGATGGGCGCGGACCCGCTCGATGTTCCCGGCGACTTTCGGTCTTGCCTGTTGTGCCATCGAGATGATGGCCACCGGAGCCGCCCACTACGACCTCGCCCGATTCGGCATGGAGGTGTTCCGGGCCTCGCCACGCCAGGCCGATCTCATGATCGTGGCCGGCCGGGTCAGTCAGAAGATGGCACCTGTGCTCCGCCAGGTCTACGACCAGATGCCCGATCCGAAGTGGGTCATATCGATGGGTGCCTGCGCCTCCACCGGCGGCATGTTCAACAACTACGCATTGGTGCAGGGCGTGGATCAGGTGGTACCGGTCGACATCTACGTGCCGGGCTGCCCACCGGGCCCGCAGAGCCTGATGCACGGCATCCTCACCCTTCACGACAAGATCATGAAAGGCGAGATCGCCAGTTGAGTGACGAGAACGGCGCCGTCGAGAGGGCACCGGCCGAGGTTCCGCTGCCTGAGAGCCAGGTGCTGCGCGGCCTCATCGAGCAGGCCGATGGGGTGACCTGGGAGCTGTCACATGGCCAGGACGTGGCCCGTGTCCCCAATGAGGAGTGGCTCGAGTTCGCGAGATCGGCCCGGGAGGCGGGGTTCGAGGTCTGCGTCGACGTCACCGTGGTCGATTGGATGCGCCAGCGACCCCAGCGCTTCGAAGTGGTGGCCAACCTCTTGTCGATGCAGCACCGTTCGAGACTGAGGATGATCAGCACTGCCCCTCGTGAGCAGCCTGCCGTCGCCTCACTGGTGCCGGTGTGGCCCGGGGTCAACTTCGCCGAGCGGGAGGCCTATGACATGTTCGGGGTCGTCTTCGAGGGCCATCCCGATCTGACCCGAATCCTGATGCCCGACGATTGGGAGGGCTACCCGCTGCGCAAGGACTTCGGAGTGGGCAGCGTCCCGGTCCAGTTCAAGGAAAGCCCGCGTGTGAGTTGAGATGACCGACGACAGTAAAGCCACCGAGACCCTCGACATCTGGGTTGCCGGCACCGAAGAGCCGGAGTTCAGCCCTACCGACGAGGGCGCCCAGGAGATCTCGGAGACCGAATCTGGTCCACGCCTCGACGAGCAGTTGGGCCGTGTGGTCGAGGATGACTACGTCTTCGATGACGACGTCGACGACGAGGACGAGCGGATGATCCTCAACATGGGGCCCCAGCATCCCTCGACACACGGGGTGCTCAGACTCCAGATCGAGCTCGAAGGCGAGATCATCCGGCGCACCAAGCCCATCATCGGCTACCTCCACACCGGGATGGAGAAGACTGCCGAGGAGCTCAACTTCCACCAGGGTGGGACCAATGTCACCCGGATGGACTATCTGGCGCCGTTCCACAACGAGCTGGCTTTTTCCCTCGCCGTTGAGCGGCTCCTCGACATCGAGGTTCCGCCACGGGCGGCTGCGATCCGGGTGCTCCTCTCCGAGCTGAACCGGTGCTCGTCGCATCTCGTCGCCCTGGCGACCAACGGGATGGACATCGGTGCGATATCGATGATGATCTACGGGTTCAGGGAGCGGGAGCAGATCCTCGCCTTCTTCGAGAAGACCACCGGTCTCCGCATGAACCACAACTTCATTCGTCCCGGCGGCGTCGCCGCCGACCTTCCGCCGGGATGGAAGGACGACGTGGCCGACATCATCGATGAGCTCCCGAAACGTCTTCAGCAGTACGACGACCTCCTGGAGAACAACCCGATCTGGCTCTCTCGCACCAAGGGTGTGGGAGTCATCTCGGCCGCCGAGGCCATTGCCTATGGGATCACCGGGCCCCCGTTGCGGGCCTCCGGTGTCGACTGGGACATACGCAAGGAGTTTCCTTACAGCGGGATCGAGCAGTACGAGTTCGAGGTCCCGACCGGGGAGAACGGTGACGTCTACGACCGATACCGGATGCGGATGGACGAGATCGCTCAATCGCTTCGCATCGTGGAGCAGGTGATGGACGCCATGCCCAAGGGGGACTACCGGGTCGATGATCGGAAGGTGACGCCGCCGCCCCGGGCCCGCATCGACGAGTCGATGGAGGCGCTGATCCACCATTTCAAGCTCTTCACCGAAGGCTTCAAGGTGCCGGCCGGGGAGACCTACGTGGCAGTCGAGTCCCCCCGGGGGGAGTTGGGGTGTTACCTGGTGTCCGACGGCGGCGCCAAGCCGTACCGGATGCACACCAGGGCGCCGTCGTTCGCCAACCTCCAAGCCCTCCCCATCGCCATGGCCGACTCCCTGATGGCCGACACCGTCGCCACCATCGCCTCCATGGACCCGGTGATGGGCGACGTCGACCGCTGACCTGATCAGGGCCAACCCTGATGGTGGAGGCGGAACTCGCGAACCTCGGCGGATGTCGAGGGTCCCCAGGTCATGGTGGGGAC
>JBOGEU010000195.1:0-4984 GCA_050741995.1 Acidimicrobiia bacterium
TGCGGGGGTTGCCCCTGAAGATGTCGCCTGCATAGGCCCGCCCGAAGCGCTTGATCAAAGGCCCGAGCACGACGACCACGGCGACCAGGATCACGTTCGTGATCAGCTCGATAGCCCACCAGCTCATGTCCCGGATCCTCTCGGGTTGGTAGCGGTCATCGTGGCACCCTCCACGGCATACTGTCGTTGCTTCTTGGCCATACGTCTCCTCTCGATCCGGGTCATGAGCCACGTCCAGACCAGGCCGTAGGCGATGGCGACCCCAGCGAACATGGGAATGTTGAGCCAGGGGCCTGCCCCCAGCTCGACGATCTCGCTTCGCAGCTCGCTGTCCACCGCGATTATCAGACCAACCAGGAGCGCAGGGACCCATCCGGAGGCCCGGGACGGCAGCCCGAATCCAACACGTGAGATGCTCCCGATGACGCCGAAGATGCCACCGAACACCGCTCCAACTCCGATAAGGATGAACAGGGTCCCGCCGACTGTGAACTCTGGGGATCTGATGGGGTCGAGGATCGCCACCACTCTCATCGCGAGCCGGAGACCGGGGCCGAGGACCAGAAGGCCGGCGATGACCCCAGACATCGCCCCGTGGAGCGAGTTGCGCCAGAAGCCGGGAATCCAAAGCCATCCGGCGCCGATGCCAACGGCGAGCAACGTCAGTGAGACGCCGGCGCCGAATGCCTGGGACGCGGCAAGCGGTATGAGGGCGATGAAGAGGAGTGCACCGACCGGCGGCTTCCATCTCATGGATCGATCTCCTTTGATCTCGAGGGTTGGGGGTTCGCGGGCACCTCGATGCGAGCCGGCGGGTATCAAAATCCGCCGGCCGGCATCTTGAGCATCTCGAGCTCAGGTGAGATCGGCGCAGGCGATCTTCGCCCCGCCCGGGGCATGGATCACCACCGACACCGCGGTCGAACCCGCGGTCGCATCCACCACTGCCTTCCCGACGACGTGACCGGCGGCGTTGGCGGTGAACGGACCAGGCCAGATCTCTGACTCGTCGAGCGCTCCACCCGGCACCGGGAACCCGAAGCTGTAATGACCTCCGGCGTCCCCATTTGCGCAAGCCTGCTTATGGACATGGGAGCCATAGGTCTCGCCCGGCGTGAGGCCGGTTGCGTTGACCTCGACGATCGTCGCGCCCGACGCGGTCCGAACCATCGTTGCCTTCCCTCCCACATCCCCATACTCGGCATGACCCGCGCCGACGGCGAAGGACTGGAATGATCCTTTGGTCACTTCGCCTCCCAGCGCCGACAGTGGCGCCGCCATCAGCACCACCATCATCGCCGCCACGGCGAGGGTGCCGCTCTTCTTCGCAAGTCCACTCATCTGGTCCTCCTAGACCTGGCTACTGGAGACACAGACGAAGAGCTCTCGGGTTCGGGTGACAGCATTCGATGCGCATGACCCGAGTCGATATCCGGGCTCGGTGCCCTGTCGAACACGGGCCGACTCAATGGCGAGCAGGGGGTTCCTCACCAAGGCGATGCCGGTTCCGGCGCCAGGGCTCCCGCGGCGAACAGGATCGAACGGACACGGCCGCCCATCTTCATCAGGGCGGTCTCGGCTCCTCAAACGTTCGAGTCGGCTCACTTGAGCGTCGGCAAAGGGCGGAATCAGCTGCTGTATGAGCGCTGATCCTCGATAAGACCCGGAATCAGACGCTGTTGAGCCTCCCCGACGGCGCTCGCATTTCCGCTGGAAGGTGGTGCAAACGGGGCTGGTTGCGTTCGTTTAGCGCCCTGCGAACCGTGGTCCGGTCATGCCATCGACGCAGGATGTGTCGAGTGTGGCGTTGGGGTCCTCGAAGAACGAGTCGACCAGTCCGAGAGTGCACGGTGAGGACGGACCGGCGCCGTGCCCTCCAGCCGGATGGACCACCACCGTGGCATTCGGCAGGGCCGCGGCGATCATCTCCGCATTGGACACAGGCGTGATCGGATCGAAGGCGCCGGCGATGACCAGAGCGGGCACATCGCTCTGCACCGGTTGGTTCTCGATCGGTCCTGCCGCTTCGATGTCCCAGATCGCACAGTCATCGACCGCCTCCTCATAGAAGCGAAGATCCAAAAGGTCAATCGCATCGTCGACCGCAGCCTCGATGGCAGACGGATCGTTGAAGGGATCTTCCTCGTAGCAGATGACCGATGTCTGCATCCCTTCGCTGAAGGGGAAGATCGGATCGATCATCTCCATCATCGAGTCGCCCAACGTGACCAGCGCCTCGATGTCACCCTCGGATACCCGCGTGATCAGCTGGGGCAACCGCGGGATCATGAAGGTGTCTCCCATGGCCGACATGATGTCGATGAGGAACGCGTCACCGTCGAAGAGCATGGGGAGCTCCTCATCGCCGACGGCCCGGGAAACCGTCACGGTCACCGGCTCGGCGTCCAGCCTGGTCATGGTGTCTGCGATGACCGACATGAGGTCCCCGTGTGCCCCGTGGCAGATCTGATCGTCGCGGCAGGCGCTAAAGAGATGCTGCAAGGCGTCGGACTCGACCATGGGGCGGGCCTCGAACATGTTCCATTCGACCGGTACCGGAGACTCCAAGATCACGCCGCGCACGCCGTCCGGTTCTTCACGCAACTTGGTGAGTATCAGCCGCGATCCGTACGACGCCCCCAACAAAGTCACCTCCTGGAAGCCGAGTGCCCGGTGGACGATTCCGATGTCTCGAGCGCTCTGATCGGACCCAAACATCCCGAGATCGATGCCGGCGTCCGCCAGGCGATCGCGACACTGCTGAAGCGCGACGCGATACCGCTCCAGGGCAGGTTGATGGAAGAACGGCTCGGTGAGTCGCCTCTCGAAGTCGGCTTCCACCTCCGGACAGTCGAGCGACGGTTCGGAGGAGCCCGTGCCCCGCTCGTCCATCATCAATATCGGGAACGGTGCTCCGGCAAAGGCACCGAGCAGGCCTGCGTTCCCAATTCCCGGGCCCCCGAGGAAGGCCATCATCGGCGGCCCTTCCGTGAAATTGGCGAAGTACGACACGGCGATGCGGACGGCGCCGACGGCAGGGTCGGCATGATCGAGGGGCACCGACACGAAGCCACACACGGCATTGGGCACGGGTGGGGCGAGCGGATCGAGGATCGCGTCACACGGGGCCGGTTGGAAGGCTTTGGTGGCGCCCGGCAGTGTCGGTGGACCGGCGGTCGTCGACGTGGTGTCGGCGAGGGTCGAGGAGGTGACAGTTGTCGGAGCGACGGTCGATGTGGTCTCGTCGCTTCCTGGCTCAGGCACGATGGAAGTCGTCGCGCCGCTCCCGGCCGTGCAGGCGCTCGTCGCCAGGGCGACTGCCATCAAGCAGACAAGAGTCCTCGAGCCCAGTGGGTCCAGGGACCGGCCGCGGGCGGTACCTCCTCGCATCCGTTCCCGAGGCTAGATGACCAGCCCTCTGGACCGGCCTCCGGACGGGGTGCGTAGATCCAGGAGGTGACCCACAGGGGGACGGAGCTGTCGCAGCTCCTCTCTTCCTGGAGCCTGCGACCTCTACAGTCAGATCGCTGTATGAGCGCTGTGCCATCATTCTCCCTGGCGGCTAGCTCGCCAAAAACCCTTGTAATACTTGACAATTCTTGTGCCCGTAGCTCAATTGGATGGGGCGTGTGACTACGAAGTATCCAGCGCTGAGCGCTGTGCGGATCAGGGAAAAGCCACGTCAGCGGCGAGCGTAAACCCCAGAATCAGACGCTGTTGAGTCGATTGCGACGAGCCGGACCTTCATCCCGAGCTGCGGGTGTCCATCAGATCCCTGACGAGCCGAGTTCGATGATCTGGATGCTGGTGTAGGTTTTGGCTGCGGTAGCGAGGTGGCGATCTTTGGTGGCAAGTGGCTCGTCGAGCTGCTCTGCCAGGGCCACGAAGAACGCGTCGGCTGCCGTGAGGTTGTCGCGCAGCTCCCAAACACGTGCTCGCAGGGGGAGAGCAGGGAAAATCTCCAAGGGCAGGTCTCCCAGGTCCGCGATTGCGGACTTGGCTCGGTCTCGGTTCATTCCGTGCTGCTGTACCTGACGACGAAACACGGCCACCACCTCGAAGACGAGAAGATCCGGACCTGCGAAAGTTCCCTCTTGCTGTAACAAGTCCGCGACCTCGGCATGACACTGTTCGCCGACCAGAAAGTCCACGACACCCGACGTGTCGAGAACGGTCACTCGCCGTGGTCGCGTAGGTGCCGGACCGTGTGTTCGCTTGGTTCTTTCAGCTTGACGGTCCCACGGGTCGCGATGCGCTCCATCAGCTCTTCGGGGGTGGGTCGGGCGGCTGATCGGGCGAGAAGCGAGCGTACATACTCGGTTAGAGAGCTGCCGGAGGCGGCAGCGCGGGCTTTCAGTGTGCGGTGGACCTCCTCGGGCAGGTCGCGGATCTGAAGGAGAACACCCATACTGATGTGCAGCATAGCATACGCACCACATACGACACGCTCGGTCTTGACACCACTTATCTGACTACAGGGGGTCTCTCCAACGTAGTCCGCTCCAGATTCCGGAGAATGTGGAGCAGCATCTCGATTGGTCGCCCAACCCAGTCGACTGGTCGCTTTGACTGGGGCACCTACTGGTTCGATTGCGCGGCGCGCTACTCCAGTGCGGTCACCATGCGCTCGCTGACTTTCTGGCGTCTCCAGCGTGGGGAAGCCTTTCGAACCAGACGCTGCATCAACACTGTGCCGATGTTGGAGTCGTCGGGGCGGGTCCCGACCAGTCATATCGTAGTTGAAGATTCGGCCATCCGTGAGCCAGCCCGATTCAGCGTCTGATATGACCTAGCATGCTCTCTATCGGCTGGTCTTCGCCGGAAACCCCTGCGATACTTGACGATTCCCGCGCCCGTAGCTCAATTGGATAGAGCGTCTGACTACGGATTATCCACCGTCGAGCGCTATGCGGAACAGGGAAAACGCAGGTCAGCGACGAGCGTAAACCCCAGAATCAGACGCTGTATCGTCGCGGCTCTCACC
>JBOGEU010000196.1:0-4456 GCA_050741995.1 Acidimicrobiia bacterium
GAAGAGACGCTTCCCCGTGTCCGGAGTCTCTTCTGTGTTCACGTTGCGCCATATATGGCGCTACGTGCCTCAGGTAAGACCTAGGTCACTTCCGTTTGTGGCGGTTTGCCTTGAGCCGCTTGCGATATTTGTGCTTCGACATCTTCTTGCGACGCTTTTTCACCAACGATCCCATGCAAAAACCTCAGATCCGTGAAGGGGGACAACCGCATGGTCGCGCCCTTGGAGTGCTAAATCAAACCGATGGATCGGTGCGAGGGGTCGAAGTCTCCGCGAGGGCACTCGGGAATGAGGGGCACGGTGACCGTGGTCGAGGCTACGTAGCCGGAGTCAAGTCCCGGCTCGCAGCAGCCCGACCATGATCCCCTCGCTCAAGGCCTGCCACGAGGCTTCGATGATGTTCTGATGGACGCCGACCGTGCCCCAACTCGACTCCCCGTCTGTGGTCTCGATCAGCACCCTGACCCGAGCCGCAGTCCCGTCGGACGAGTCCAGGTCGCGGACCTTGAAGTCGGTGAGGCGGAGGCGTTTCACGTCGGGGTAGGAGGTCTCCAATGCCTTGCGCAGGGCTTCGTCCATGGCGTTGACCGGGCCGTCGCCTTCGGCGGAGACCTCCACCCCCTCACCGCCGACCACCACGGTCAGGCTGGCCACCGCAGTGACCCGGCCTTCGGCATTGGCCTGGATGTTGACCCGCAGCGACTCGATCTCGAAGAGGTCCTCATGATCGGCGGTGGCCCGGCGCACCAGCATCTCGAATGAGCCGTCGGCCGCCCGAACTGGTAGCCGGCGTGCTCCAGCATCTTGACCTTCTCCACCAGCGCCTGCGCGGTGGCGGAGTCGATGGACCAGCCCTTCTCCTCGGCCACCGCGATCACGGTCGCCCTTCCCATGAGCTCGCTGAACAGCATCCGGGCCGAGTTGCCGACGGCGCTCGGGTCGATGTGCTCGTAGGCTCCCTCGAGTCGCGCCAGGCCAGAGGTGTGCAGCCCACCCTTGTGGGCAAACGCAGAGGCTCCGACATACGGGCGCTTCGAGTCGATCGGAGCCCCGAGGATGTCAGCGATCTGCTGTGCGATGGGGTACAACCTGGGGAGCGAGTCGGCGGGGATGGTCGCCACGCCCGACTTCAGGCTGAGGTTGGGAATCACCGAGCAGAGATCGGCGTTGCCGGTCCGCTCCCCATATCCGTTGACACAGCCCTGGATCTGATGGACGCCGAGCCCGAGGGCGGTGATCGAGTTCGCCACCGCGCAGTCGGAGTCGTTGTGGAAGTGCACCCCGAGGAGGGTGTCGATCCGGTCCATCACCGTCTCGATCGCCGGGGCGATGGCCGAGGGAAGGGCCCCGCCGTTCGTGTCGCACAGCACTACCCGCTCTGCTCCGGCCAGTGCCGCCGTCTCCACCACAGAGAGGGCATATTCGGGATTGGTCCCGAAGCCGTCGAAGAAGTGCTCGGCGTCGAAGAAGACCCGCTTGCCCCGCTGGCGAAGGTATTCGATCGACTCGCCGACCATCGCCAGCCCCTCCTCCAGGGAGGTCTTGAGAGCCTCGGTGACATGTCGATCCCAGGACTTGCCCACGATGCAGATGAACTCGGTGTCGGCAGCGAGCAGAGACTGGAGTTGCGCGTCTTCTTCGACCGGTCCTCGCGGTCGCCGTGTCGACCCGAACGCCACCAACTTCGAGCGCTCCAGATCGAGCTCGTGCCTGGCTCGTGCGAAGAACTCGTCGTCCTTGGGATTGGCCCCGGGCCAGCCGCCTTCGATGAAATGGACTCCCAACTCGTCGAGGAGCCGCACCACCCGCAGCTTCTCCCCGACGGTGGGTGACAGGCCTTCGGCCTGGGTGCCGTCGCGGAGTGTCGTGTCGTAGATCTCTGCTGTTTGGTTCACGGTCATCTCTTGGCAATAGAAAAGACCCCCGCGGTTTGCGGAGGTCTGTGCTGGGGCGGCGCCTGTCGAGAGGCGCGAGCCCCTAGGGAATGGTGATGTGTGCGTTCGGCCGGGACATCTCTCTCATTCGGGTAAATAGTATGGGAGGGATTCGCCCGCTAGTCAAGACGCGAAAGGGGAGAGGCTCTCACCAGTCTCTCCCCTTCCTGGTACACCCCGGTCTTCAGCCGGCGAAGGCCTCTTCGAAGGCGGCCCTGAGCTCCGGGGTGGAAGGCCCGGTGAAGCCGCAGTAGCTCACGGTGCCGTCGTAGGCGGTGACCAGGTACTGGCTGCCGACCTCGAACGGGATGCCCCCGAGAAGGGCTTCCATCCCGGCCGGGGCGTTGATCTGCACCTGACCGGCGTCGCCACCCTTGAACCATTGGTCAACGTCGAGAGTCACCGTCTCGCCTTCGGCCGAGGTCACGGTGCCCTCGAAGGCGACAGGCATCTTGGCCAGCTCCTCGACGCTGAACACGATGCACATCGCCATCGGGTCGTCGACACCGGCGTCGAGCACCAGGGGCGGGCCTGAGGCGAGCGGGTCTTCGGAGCCCCCGGTGAGGGCGATCGCGCCGCCCACCGCCACCACCAGGGCGGCGGCGGCGGCGACACCGAGCAGCCACCCGTTCTTCTTCGGGGTGGACCGGGTGTCGGGTTGTTCGACAGGAGTCGTGCTCATGATCTTCTCCAATAGGTCTCTGGACGACTGGCTCGTCACGGATTCGGTCGGCACCTCGGAGGGCATCGGGTCGAGACGGCCCAGGCGTTCGCGCAGTTCGTCTGTCATCGTGGCTGCTCCTCGGTGTGTCGATTCCCTTTGTGTCCGGCCGACGGAGGATCCTGTCTGGAGAGTGTTTCGCCGAGCTTCTTCCTTGCCCGGCCGAGTCGGAGGCTCACCGCATTCGAGGTGCTTCCCAGCACTTCGGCAATCTCACGTGGCTCGAGCCGTTCCCAGGCCCAGAGCCTGATGATCTCCTGATCGGCAACAGAAAGCTCGGCCAGCGCATCGGCCAGATCGGAGTCCTCGAGCGCATCCGCCGGGTCGAGGATGAGATCGGGTGTCGGTTCTGCCTCGAGACGCTCTACCAGGCGAAGTCTGCGTTGACTGCTTCGGCGGTGGTTGGACAACGTGCGGCGAGCCACTCCGTAACACCAGGGCAGGGCCGCGTCGTCGGGGACATCGTCGAGTCGCCGCCAGATGGTGAGCATCACGTCACCGAAGAGGTCACCGGCATCATCGGCGGGGACACGACGGCGAAGATACCGCTGTAGCGGGTCGAAGACCTCGGCGGCAACCGTCTCGAAACGGGCACGCCGCATAGATTCAGAGCTCACTACCGCCTCTTGTCCGGCATGGGCGTGATTCTGTCACCGTCTCCGATTCGCCGCCCCTTCGATTCGCTGCCCCCTCGAAGGCGATCGGAGCGATCCGGGACTCGACGGCATGGGTCGGGAGGCCCATGCAGGATCTGCGGAGACTGGTCGATCTGAATGTCAGCAGCAGGCCAAGTGCCAAATACGATCGGCTACCCACCCGATCGAGCCTCCCTGAGAAGCAGGTGCGGTCCCACCATCCCGCACCTGCTTCCTCGTTCTGCCTTTAGCCTCATCCCGACCATGACCCAGCGCGCACTGGACACCCGCACCCTCAATCGCGCCCTTCTCGCTCGGCAGCTTCTTCTCGGGCGTCGGAAGATGCCCGTCACCCGTGCCCTGGAGCGGGTGGGAGGACTGCAGACCCAATACGCCCCGTCGGCTTACATCGGTCTTTGGTCACGGCTCGAGGGATTCGAGCGGTCCCGGTTGACCCGCGCCCTGGAGCGGGAACAGGTGATCCAGGCGACGCTGATGCGGGTCACCATCCACATGGTCTCTGCCGGCGACTATCCACTCCTGACCGAGGCCGTCCGCCGGTCCCGGCGCGACTGGTGGCGGCGGGTGGCTCGGGCCCGCGCCCTCGACGACGGCGGCCATGAGCGGGTGGCCTCCATCCTGAGAGAGGCCCTGGCCGACGGTCCCCGATCACGAACCGAGCTGGTCGAGCTTCTGGTCTCCCATGGGTACAACAAGGAGATCTGGGAGGGGGCAGGGCTGTGGATCGACATGATCCGGGTGCCACCTTCGGGAACATGGGAGCGACGACGAGCCGATCTCTACGGGTTGGCGCCGTCACCGGGTCGGATCATCACCGAGAACGAAGGCCTGGAGCATCTCGTACGGCGTTATCTCGGTGGCTTCGGCCCGGCGTCGGTGGGCGACATCTCCTCTTGGGCCGGAATCACGATCAGCACCCTCAAACCGGTGGTGGATGCGATGACCCTCCGCCGGTTCCGGGCCGAGACGGATTCGGAATTGGTCGACATTCCCCGTCAACCGATCCCGGGCCCGGAGACGCCGGCACCGGTTCGATTCCTCCCCACGTGGGACGCCACCCTGCTCGCACACGCCCGCCGCACCCAGATCCTCCCCGAGGAGTATCGGAGTGCCATCTTCAACAGCAAGAACCCGCAGTCACTGAC
>JBOGEU010000197.1:0-3660 GCA_050741995.1 Acidimicrobiia bacterium
CTCCTCCGTTGCTCATGTTGTTGCCTCCATCGGTTGTCGCTGAGGTGTGCTTCTGAGAAAAGTGAAGAGCTGGACCGACGCCGAGACTGCACATCCCGGGATGAAACCGATCTGATCGGTCATCAGCGCGTAGGCGACCCAGGGAAGCTGAACCGACCCACCCAGCAGCCATCCCCACCACCGTGCCCGCCCCGCCGACCACAAGGCCAGCACCTGTAGCCCGGTCAGCAACCAAGGCCACAGACTTGGTACACCGAGGCTGGAGTTGTCTCGCTGCGCCGAGACGATCACTGCCAGCGAGAGACCGATGGCGGCGATCACACTGCCGGTGAGCCGGCGTCGGGCGATCGACTGATGGTGGATCGTGTGTGTCCCCATGGCTGCGAAGGTACGGACGAGTCGGGTGATGGGGAATACGGAAAACTCCCCATATGGGAGGTTCAGTTAGTTGATCAGCCCGTGTTCGCTGGCGAACAGGGTGGCCGCGGCGCGGGAGGAGACCCCGATCTTGCGGTAGGAGTTCTGGATGTGACGGTCGGCGGTCTTGGTCGAGATGTCGAGCGCCCGGGCTATCTGTTTGGTCTGCATGCCCCGGGCGAGCAGACCGATCACCTCCACTTCCCGATCGGTGAGACCGGCCGGACGCTCGATGGCCGGACGCGGCTGTCCGGCCGCTTCAGCCACCGCCATCACCATGTCGGGATCGAGACCTCCCTGCTTGGCCTTGGTCGCCAGGGCCTCGGTGGCCTTCTCCGGCGAGAGCGCCTCACGGTAGGGGCGAGGTTCGGTCTTGGAGTGAAAGGCGTCGGCAGCGGCGAGCAGTCTGGTGGCAGGAGGCAGCGCGGCGGCGCCGATTCCTCGGTGATACCCCGATCCGTCGATACGCTCGTGGTGGGTACAGGCGATTTTGGCCAGCGGAGCAAGGAACGGGGAACGGGCGAAGACCCTCTCCGTGTGATAGGGGTGGAGACGCACCTGCTCCCATTCGTCTGCCGTGAGTGATCCGACTTTGGTCCAGATACGGGGATGGACAGCGGCCCTCCCCACATCGTGTAAGTATCCGGCGCGGCGTACCGCGGTGACTTCGGTCTCGCTCATCCCCAGCCTCTTGCCCGCTTCGGCGGCGAGCCCACCCACTCCCGAGGCGTGACCGGACAGATAGGAGGAAGCCAAATCGGAGAAGGCGCCTATGGCGGACAGGGCGCGGTCGATAGCCCCGCCCTCCATAGTCGGGCGCGGCGCGGGCTCGGCGGCGAGCACCTCATCCCACACCGATCCCGGATCATCCTCCCCGAAGATCTCGAGCGCGTTGGCAATGAAGGCCTTCGCTATCGACGGGTCGAGGCCACGCCCGCCCCGGCTCCGGATGGTCTCCATCGCGTATTCATCGTCACCCATGAGGCGCTGATAGGCAGCGTCCGTTCCCACTTGTGCGATCCGGAGAGGAAGCGGGATCTCATCTCCTTTGGCCCGGCGGAGGATGCTGAAGCCGTCCCAGTACTCGGTGCGCAGAGGGAATAGCCCGTGAATGGAAGGGGGCAGACCGAGCTGCTCGGCGAGCATCTCCGCCACCTCGCAGTAGGCAACATGGAACGACCTGACGGCCCGCGCCAGCCGGGGAAGACCGACCACGAACTGGGAGGCGCGCATTGGTAAGGGAGCATCCGGATCGGGGATCGCGGCGAGCCTGCCGGCAACACGTTCCAAGGGGGAGCCGTACTCGCTGTGAGCACTGCTCTTGGTGAAGCTGCCGTGGACGAAACGGACTGCGATCTCGGCATCGGTGGTGCATCCCACATGCCAGAGAAGCGCGGCGTAGTAGGCCCGCGATGCGGTATCCGAGTCGACACCGAGGACATCACAGAGCCGCATCGTGGTCAGCGTGGCTTTGAGCCCGTGCTCGAAGGGGTAGCCCATCCCGAGATCGGTCGCCAGACACAACGAGGCGATCACTTCGGCCGTCCTCACCTGATCCCTGGAGCCGGTCTCGCTCACACGGGGAACCGTAGTTGGCCCTTTCCGCGCCGCCCCCACCCCACAGCATCAATCCGCTCGCCTCCATGGGGCGACCTGTCGAGGTTGTTCATCCGAAGAATGCGTTGTGGCAATGGAACCCGGGCGGGTAGGCATCCGACGTGCCGCCAGCTGGCCGCCACCCGCGAATCTTCCGGCTCACACCCTCGTAGGGGAGTACGCACGAGAACGTCCTCCTATCTCATGGTGCCTGTGATACTTGCCCTGTCCGTCGGAGGTATCCGAGATGTGGATGGAGTGCTTCGCCGGTGACGCGACGATCGAAGGCGACGACGTCGAGATGATCGCCGATCGGTTCGTCGCTCACGCCAGGGACAGTCATGATTGGCCGTATCCGGAAGATGCGATCCGCAACTACGCCCGCAACTATGCCGACGCAAACGTGCGGCTCACCGGGGGTACCGAACGGCTCTCTGAGATCGGTGAGGTCACCATTCATCCGGTGACAGATGACCGCCTCGACGATTGGATGAGGTTCTTCGACCACGACGCGTTTGCAGGTAATCCGGACTGGGCATCCTGCTACTGCCTCGAGCCTCACGTCCCCGCCACCGATGAGAATCCGGAGCGCCCATGGCGCAAAATCCGAGCAGAGATGCTCGATCGACTTCGCACCGGCGGCGCGTACGGGTATCTCGCCTACGTCGACGGAACGCCCGCCGGCTGGGTCAACGCCTCACCTCGCTCCGGTTACGGCCTGTACCGGCTGGTCGATCCCAACGGGCCCGATCCGGCTTCGGTCATCGGCGTGTCATGCTTCATCATTGCCCCGCCGTATCGTCGCCACGGAATAGCCGCCAGACTGCTCGACAGGGTGATCGCCGACGCTGAAGACCGTGGTGCCCAGTGGATCGAGGGCTACCCTCACAACTTTCCCGAGGGCGACGACGCCGGCCACTTCCGCGGCCCGAAGCACCTTTACGACGCCCGAAGTTTCGAACCCGTCGAGGAACGTGAGCACGACACGGTGATGCGCCGGGCTGCGGTGATGAGCTGATTCGGGTCCTCTAGATCTCGCCGCCACCGGCAGCACGTAGACCATGAGGCCCATAAGGCCGTAAAGGGCAAGAAAGGCGATCCGGGCTAGCAGCGGTGGGAGGGTGATCGACCATTTCTGCCCCTCGGTCATGTTGTGGCCCGCTTGGAGGACCCATGATCGGCGAGGCTGCAAGAGTTGCTACTCGACTCCTGTGGCGACCGTGAACTGGAGCATGCCCTTGGCGGTCGGCATCAGGGCACCACGGGCGAGGGCGCCTTCTGTGGGTCGTCTCCATCTTCGTAGGTGGCCGGTTTGGACCAGGACTTCGATCACCTCGTCGAACTGGGACCGGGTCAGAGTCGGGTTCGTGGCCCGGACCAGGTCGAAGGCGGCGGGCTCCATGTCGTCGACGCCGCGCTCGGTCAGGTCGATGATCGCCCAAAGTACGTCTCGGAACAAGGGTTGCAGCATCAGTGATCGCCAGGTGCCCGCATCGAGGTAAAACAGGCTATGTCGGTATCTATCGGTGTCAGTGGCAATTTAACCCGGATCCGTCTATAGATTCCGATCTTCCTCATGAAAGTGCTCTTGGAGCGAGGTGGAGTAATCGAAGGCACCGGTGCTTCGCAACCTGGTCGCCACCCGCC
>JBOGEU010000198.1:0-1924 GCA_050741995.1 Acidimicrobiia bacterium
GGTATGTGGTGTACGGGACCTGACGCCGGGTTGCCCAAGCGCCGACCCCATCGGACTCGAGGAGGATCATGGCGGTCAGGTACTTCCTGCGATCGCCGATGACCATCGCCTCCTTGACGTAGGGCGAGGTCTTCAGGGCATTCTCTATCTCCGAAGGCGACACGTTCTTCCCGCCCGAAGTGATGATGATGTCCTTGATCCGATCCACGACCTTGACGTGGGTCCCATCCACCCACTCGCCGACGTCCCCCGTCTTCAGCCACCCGTCCTCGGTGAAGGCATCGGCGGTCTTCTCCGGCTTGTTCCAATAGCCCGTGAATGTGCCGGGATTCCGGGTCTGTATCTCCCCGGTGTCCTCGTCGATGCGCAGCTCGGTCCCGGGATATGGGATGCCGACCGTGCCCACCTTGTTCGACCCCGGGAAATTGCAGGTGGCGACGGCCGAGTTCTCGGTCATGCCGTACAGCTCGAACAGGGGCACGCCCAGGCCGAGGAAGTCGCGGATCACCTCGGGGGCGATCGGGGCCGCCCCGCTCGCCGCGTACCGGACCCGGCGCAACCCGATTCGCTCCTTGAGCGGCCGGAACACGAACGGTTGGCCGACGAGGTAGAGGATCCGGCTGAGGAAGGTGTGCTCGCCGTCGTTGTCGACTCGCTGGTCGCCGATCTTCGCCGCCAGCCTCATCCCGAAGCCGAACCACAATCGCTTGAACCGTGTCCCGTCACGCCCCTTGATCGCGATCGCGGCGTGTATCCGCTCCCAGATTCGGGGCACGGCGAAGAAGATCGTGGGTTGGATCTCCCTGAGGTTTTGCTGAACGGTCTCGATCGACTCGGCGAAATTGAGCGAGGGGCCCCGCGAGACCGAGGACCAGGTCGAGAAGATCCGCTCCGCCACGTGGCACAGTGGGAGATAGGTGAGAATGAGATCGTCGGGGCCGATCGGCTTGCTGTCCGGGGTTCGGCCCGGCACGCCGATCAGGACCTCGGCGTTGAAGGCAAAGTTGGCGTTGGTCAGCATCGCCCCTTTGGGAGGGCCGGTGGTGCCCGAGGTGTACACCAGGGTGATCACGTCGTCGCCGGTGGCCTGGGACATGATCTGCTCCACCATCCCCGGGTTGTCGGCACGATGCTCACGACCCAATTCGATGAAGTCGTCCCATGAGATGAATCTCTCGTCGTCGCGCCACCGCCGGAAGCCTCGAGGCTCCACATGGATGATCTTGCGAAGATCAGGCAGGGCATCTATGACCTCCATGACCTTCTCCGCCTGCTCCTGGTCCTCGGCGAGATGGACCACCGAGCCGGAGTCGGAGAGGAGATACTCGACCTCAGCCGCCGGGTTGGTCGGATAGAGCCCGACCGTTATCGCCCTCACCGCCACCGTGGCCATGTCGAGGATCACCCACTCCGGGCGATCCTCGGAGTGGATGGAGACCCGGTCACCTTCGTAGACGCCGAGGGCGAGGAGCCCATGAGCTGCGTCGAGGACCGCCTGCCAATACTGGGCCCAGGTGATCTCCTGCCAGATGCCGTAGTCCTTCTCCCGCATCGCCACCCGGTCGGGAGAAACATCTGCCCACTCGCGCACGTAGGCGGGTGGTGACTTGAATCCGACGTCAGCCGACGGCGCGCCGGCTCGCTCCAGGACAGTCGTCATCGGTTGTCCTCCTCACAGACGAGTGGACAATATCGACTGGCGACAAACTTTGCCGGGTCGGTCAAATTTGGCCCGTCTCCGGGCTAGTGCCCTGTCCGGCAGATCATGCATGTTTTTCGACGGCCCTTTTCACCCCTGGGCTGCGTCCCTCCGCCTCGACGAACGGCCAGTGCGCCTTCGTTGTGCGTCCTTGCCAGGAATGAAAATGGCTCGCCGAAATAGCAAGCGGACCCACCGGACAGGACACTAGGCGAGCGCCGCCGC
>JBOGEU010000199.1:0-3568 GCA_050741995.1 Acidimicrobiia bacterium
GACATTGACTTGGCACCCGATCCGGGATACCTTGCCCTCTACATGAGTGCTGGACTTGTGACCGGGATGACGATGACGACCACGACCGCAAGGCCGTGCGTCTCGACCGTGTAACCAGCGCCCAACCACACGACATACGAGATCCGCACCGGCAGACGGGCGGGTCTTTTTGATTCCCCCGGCGTCGGGCTCACCCGAGGGAGCGAAGGCCAGATGAGACGAGTGACAGAGAAGAGACGAGAGCGATGACCATCAGGGTAGGAGTGCTGGGCGCGGGGACGGTCGGCGGCGCATTGGTCAGCCGGCTCGTCACCGACCGTGTCGCCATCAGGCTGAAATCCGGCGTCGATCTCGAGGTGAGGAGAGTTGCGGTCAGGGACCTGTCCAAGGAACGCCCCTTCGACCTGAAGACGGGCGTGATGACCGACGACCCTATGTCGGTGGTCACCGATCCTTCGATCGACGTGATCGTGGAGGTCGTCGGGGGCTTGGACCCGGCCGGGGAACTGGTGTTGGCCGCCCTGCGCTCGGGAAAGCCGGTCGTCACCGCCAACAAGGAGCTGATCGCAACCAGAGGCCGGGAGATCACCGATGCTGCCCGCCGGGCCGGGGTGTCGGTGATGTACGAGGCAGCGGTCGGCGGCGGGATCCCCGTGATCCGCCCCCTGGCGGAGAGCCTGGCCGGGGAGGACATCGACGTCGTCAGCGGAATCGTCAACGGGACCACGAACTACATCCTCACCGCGATGGCCAAAGAGGGGCGAAGTTACGGGGACGCCCTGGAAGAGGCACAACGCCTCGGCTACGCCGAGCCCGACCCGGCGGACGACGTGTCGGGTCGGGATGCAGCCTTCAAGACCGCCATCCTCGCCAGCCTCGCCTTCGGAGAGCAGGTTGCCCCATGGGAGGTGGCCTGCCAGGGCATCGAGGAAGTGACTGTGGAAGACGTTGCCGCAGCCGGCGAGCGCGACGAGGTGATCAAGCTCGTCGGATCCGCGCGGCGTGGCTCGGACGGTCGTGTCGTGGCCAAAGTGGAGCCGGCCAGCCTGCCCTCCGATCATCCTCTGGCCGGGGTCAACGGGGTCACCAACGCCATCTTCATCGAGGGGCCGTCGGTGGGCCGGCTCCTGTTCACCGGGCCCGGCGCCGGGGGCGACGCCACGGCCAGTGCGATGCTCGGCGACCTGATCCAAGTCGCCTCTCGGGGACGTGCCCCCCGCCAACGATCCCCCCACGACCCGAAGCCCAAGCGGCAGGTCCTGCACCGCTGACCACCTGCCTGGATCAGTCGGTGGTGGCCCCTCCGGCGAGGAAGTCGCGGTACCAGAGACCGCTGCTCTTGATGGTGCGGGCCATGCTCTGGAAGTCGACCCTCACGATCCCGAACCGCTTGTCGTAACCACGGGCCCACTCGAAGTTGTCGAGGAGGGACCACAGGAAATAGCCCCGCACGTCGGCACCCCGCTCGATGGCGGTGTGGACGGCGGCCAGGTGGCTCTTGATGTACGCGGTGCGGGCCGGGTCGTCGACAAGGCCATCGGGCCCGATCTCGTCGACATAGGCGGCGCCGTTCTCACAGACCATGATCGGCACCCCGGGATGCTCCCGGGTCACCCGCTCCAGCATCCAGGTCAGCCCCTCGGGCTCGACACCCCAGCTCATCTCGGTGAGAGGCCCGGGAGGCCGGGCCATCCGGGCCTCCCAGCTGCCGGGCCAGGCCCTCATCGACTCCGCCCCGGGCGCATGCTCGATGTGGTTCACGTTGTAATAGTTGACACCGATGAAGTCGATCGGCTGCCGCAAGGCGACCAGCGCCCCGAGATCGATGTGATCGGCGATCCCGTGGTGCTCGTGGAGGGCGAGCACCTCATCGGGATACCTACCGTCGAGCACGGCCCCGGTGAAGAGACGGTTCTGCACCAGGTCCACCGACCGGGCCGCCGCCCGATCCGCTTCGGTTCCCGACTGGGGCCAGGCCGGTATCAGGTTGAGGACTATGCCCAGCCGGTCGTCGTCCCGGAGCGAGGTCTCCCTCATCACCCCGATCGCCGAGTGATGGGCGAGCATCAGGTGATGTGCAGCGAGAAAAGAGCTCGGGGTGTCGGTGATGCCTGGTGCGTGCTCCCCGGCGCTATGACCGAGAAAAGCCACACACCATGGCTCGTTGAGCGTTGCCCAGACGTTGATCATGTCGCCCAGGGCTTCCTTGGCCACCGCGGCGTACTCGGTGAACCAGGAGACCGAGTCCGGGTTGAGCCAGCCTCCGCGGTCCTGGAGTGCCTGCGGCAGGTCCCAGTGGTAGAGGGTCGCCACCGGTGTGATCCCGGCTCCGTGGAGCTCCTTGCACAGACGTCGGTAGAAGTCGACGCCGGCCTGGTTGACCTGGCCGGTTCCCTGAGGCAGGAGACGGGACCAGGCAATGGAGAACCGGTAGGCGTTGACCCCGATCTCCGACATCAACGCCACGTCTTCGGCATACCGGTGGTAGTGCTCGACTGCCCGGTCACCATGATCGCCGTTGCGGGTCTTTCCCGGGGTATGGGCGAAGGTGTCCCAGATCGACTTGCCCCTACCGTCCTCGTCGACCGCCCCCTCGACCTGATAGGAGGCGGTCGCCGCCCCCCACATGAACCCAGGCGGGAATTGGGACACCGATGTCATCTGACCTTTTCTCTCCTTCTCTACTTCTGAACGCCAGACAGGTCGATGCCCTGGAGAAACACGCGCTGCGCGAACAAGAAGACGACGACGGGGATGATCAGCGCCAGCAGCGCACCGGATTGGATCAGATTGGGCTGGGAGTCGTAGAGGGAATTGAAAGTGCGGAGCCCGACCGATATCGGCTGGAGGTCGGTCCGGGTCGAGAGATAGATCATCGGCTCGAAGAAGTCGTTCCAGGCGAAGTAGAAATGGAACAGGGACACGGCGACGACGGCGGCCTTCATCTGTGGAAGGATCACCGACCACAGCGTCCGGAACGGGCCGGCCCCGTCGATGATCGCCGCCTCGTCCAGCTCCCGGGGAAGGGTCAGGAAGTACTGCCGAAGCAAGAACACGTTGAAGGCATTGGCGAAGAAGTGGGGCACGATGAGCGGGAGGAAGGTCCCCACCCATCCGATGCGGTAGAACAAGGCGTAGGTCGGGACCAGGGTGACGAACCGGGGAAGGATGATGGTGGCGATCAGCACCACCATGATCGTCCCGGCAAAGGGGACCCGGAACCGGGAGAGACCGTAGGCCACCAGGATCGAGGAGGCCACGGCTCCCAAGGTGCCGATCCCGGCGATGATCATGGTGTTCCGGAGCAGGGTGGGGAACCGCATGTTCTCCCATGCCCGGGGAAAGTTCTGCCACTGCGGGTCCAGCTCGTAGCCGGGCTCGAGAGCGCGCCAGTTGCCCTCCCACTCGATGACCCCGATCTCGGGGTCCGCGGGGTCGATGAACTGCGAGACCTGCCGACCCGGCTGGAGCATTCCCAGCTCGCGCCGCGATCCGTCGGGCATGGGCACGGTGTAGATGTCGAGTGCCTCGCCCTGGTAGTCGAACGAGGCCGGGGACATGGGAAGGA
>JBOGEU010000200.1:0-3008 GCA_050741995.1 Acidimicrobiia bacterium
GGCAGGCTTCTCCACTTGGTACGAGCTCTTCCCCCGATCGTGGGCGGTCCGGCCAGAGGGGCAGGGAGCTTTCGTCGATCTGGCAAAACAACTCGGCTATGTGGCCGATATGGGTTTCGACGTCCTCTACCTGCCCCCCATCCATCCCATCGGCTCCACGTTTCGCAAAGGGCCCAACAACAGGCTGGGCCCGCGGCCGGAAGACCCGGGCGTGCCCTGGGCGATCGGCTCCGAGCTGGGCGGCCATACCGCCATCGACCCGTCGCTGGGCACCATCGAGGATTTCAGGGTGCTGCGCGACGCGGCCCTGGAGCGCGGCTTGGAGATCGCGCTCGACATCGCCTTCCAATGCTCACCGGATCACCCCTGGGTCCGCGAGCATCCCGAATGGTTCCGCTCCCGCCCCGACGGGTCGATCCAATACGCGGAGAACCCGCCGAAGAGATACCAGGACATCTACCCGCTCGACTTCGAGACCTCCGATCCCAGGGGGCTGTGGCTGGCGTTGAAGGGGGTGTTCGACCACTGGATCGCCGAGGGGATCAGGATCTTCAGGGTGGACAACCCCCACACCAAGCCATTCTCCTTCTGGGAATGGGTTATTGCAGAGATTCGCCGCGAGCATCCCGATGTCATCTTTCTCGCCGAGGCATTCACCAGGCCCAAGGTCATGTACCGGCTGGCCAAACTCGGCTTCACCCAGTCCTACACCTACTTCACCTGGCGGAACACCCGTCACGAGCTGGTGGAGTACATGTCCGAGCTCGGAGAGGTGGACGACTTCTTTCGCCCCAACTTCTGGCCGAACACACCCGACATCCTCACCGAGCAGCTCCAGACCGGGGGGCGCCCGGCCTTCATCACCCGTTACGTGCTGGCGGCGACGCTCAGCTCCAATTGCGGCATCTACGGCCCCGCCTTCGAGTTGATGGAGCACCTTCCGATCGAATCGGGGTCCGAGGAGTACCGCGACTCCGAGAAATACCAGATCCGGGCCTGGGACATCGACAAGACCGATTCCCTGGCGCCGATCATCACCCAGTTGAACCGGGCGAGACACGCCCACCGCGCACTGCAGCGCAACGACAACCTCACCGTGCATCACACCGACAACGACGAGATCCTCTGCTACTCGAAACGCGCGGTGGGCGACGTGGTGCTGGTCGCGGTGAACCTCGATCCGCACCATGAGCAGTCGGGATGGGTCGACCTCGACATCGGTGCCCTCGGCGTCGATCCCGGGAGCCAATTCCAGTTGCACGATCTGCTCACCGAGCGTGACTACGTCTGGGAAGGGGCGCGCAACTTCTTGCAGCTCGACCCGCTCGGGATCCCCGCCCACGTCTTCTCGGTCCGACGTCGGGCTCGCCCCGGGGCCGAGCCTTGACTCCTTCCTCCGACAACCCGGGCGGGACGGAGGGCGTCGACGCCTGGTACCACGACGCGGTGATCTACGAGGTCCACGTTCGGGCCTTTGCCGACGCCAACGGGGACGGGGTCGGGGACTTCAGGGGCCTGACCTCGAAGCTGGACTACCTCCGCGACCTCGGGGTGACCGCCCTCTGGGTGCTGCACTTCTACCCGTCCCCTCTCCGCGATGACGGGTACGACATCTCCGACTACAAGTCGATCAACCCCTCGTACGGGACGATGGTCGACTTCAGGCAGTTCCTGCGCGAGGCCCACAAGCGCGAGCTCAAGGTGATCACCGAGCTGGTGATCAACCACACCTCCGACCAGCACCCATGGTTCCAACGGGCGAGAACGGCGCCCCCGGGAAGCCTGGAGCGTGACTTCTACGTCTGGTCCGACAGCCCCGAGCGCTACAAGGACGCCCGGGTCATCTTCCAGGACACCGAGACCTCGAACTGGGCATGGGACCCGGTGGCCAACGCCTATTACTGGCACCGCTTCTTCTCCCATCAGCCCGACCTCAACTTCGAGAGCCCGGCGGTGCACGAGGCAGTCTTCGGCGCCCTCGACTTCTGGTTGGAGGCCGGGGTCGACGGTCTCCGCCTCGATGCCATCCCGTACCTGTTCGAGCGGGAGGGCACGATGAGCGAGAACCTGCCCGAGACCCATGAATTCTTGAAGAAGCTCCGGGCCAGGGTCGACGAGAAGTACGACGGGCGGATGCTCCTCGCCGAAGCGAATCAATGGCCCGAGGACTCGGTTCCGTACTTTGGCGACGGGGACGAGTGCCACATGTGCTTCCACTTCCCGCTGATGCCCCGGCTGTTCATGGCGCTGCGCATGGAGAACCGGTTCCCGATCATCGACATCCTGGAGCAGACCCCTCCCATCCCCGAGAACACAGCGTGGGCCATTTTCCTCCGCAATCACGACGAGCTGACCCTGGAGATGGTCACCGACGAGGAGCGCGACTACATGTACCGGGTCTACGCCAGCGATCCTCAGGCCCGGATAAACGTCGGGATCAGGCGCCGGCTGGCTCCTCTCTTGGGCAACAACCGCCGGGAGATCGAGCTGATGCATGCCCTGCTCCTCACGCTGCCCGGTACCCCGGTTCTCTATTACGGCGACGAGATCGGGATGGGGGACAACGTCTATCTCGGTGACCGAAACGGGGTGAGGACCCCGATGCAATGGTCCGGCGACCGGAACGCCGGATTCTCCGACGCCAACCCGCAGCGTCTCTACTCCCCGGTGATCACCGATCCCGAGTACCACTACGAGACGGTCAACGTCGCGGTGCAGCGGGACAACCCGAACTCCCTCTGGTGGTGGGTCAAGCGGGCACTCTCCCTTCGCAGGAGCATGCCCGAGCTTTCGCGGGGCGTGCTGGAGTTCACCCCCAATGAGAACCCAAAGGTCCTGACATATCTCCGGACCCTGGGCGATCGCTCGGTTCTGGTGGTGGCCAATCTGTCCCGGCACAGCCAGCCGGTGGCGATCGATCTCTCCCGCTTCGAGGGGATCGAGCCGGTCGAGCTCTTCGGCCGCACCCGTTTCCCTGCGGTGGGCGCCAACCCCTACATGTTGACCAT
>JBOGEU010000201.1:0-1466 GCA_050741995.1 Acidimicrobiia bacterium
ACTTCAAGCTCTCCGAGCTGGTGGTCTGGGTCCTGTTCTTCCTCCTCGCGGTATTCGCAGTCGAATTCGGTGTCTTCAGGCCATGGGAACGGAAGGTCTTCAAATGGAGAGTTGCTCGTGAGCGAAGCTGAGAAGGCCGGGGGGTTCATCGACATCGCCGGCCTCACCTTCAGGTACGGCGACTCGGAGGCGTTGGCGATCGCGGGTGTCGACCTGACGGTCCAGAAGGGCGAATTCAGCTGCATCGTCGGGCCGAGTGGTTGCGGGAAGTCCACCTTGCTCACGATCCTGAGCGGTCTCGCCGCGCCGGAAGCGGGCACCGTGACGATCGAAGGCACCGCGATCTACGAGGACGGGAAGCGGACCAGCGAGCAGCTCCCACGGTGCGGGTACATGTTCCAGGACTCACGTCTCCTCCCATGGCGCACAGTTCGGGACAACATCAACATCGCCATGAAGGCAGCCGAGATACCGGAGGAGAGATGGGACGGCAAGGTCGCCGACCTGCTTCGGATGCTTCGGATCGACGCCTTTGCCGACTCCTGGCCGCTCAATCTCTCCGGAGGTCAGAGGCACCGCGTCGCCATCGCCAGGGCGCTGGCCATCGAGCCTGCCTTCATCCTCATGGACGAGCCTTTCAGCACGCTGGACGAGGTCACCGCGCGTTTCCTTCGCACCGAGCTCCTCGATGTCTGGCAGCGGACCGGTACCACCATCGTGTTCGTCACGCACTCGATCCGCGAAGCGGTGTTCCTCGCCGACACCATCAATCTGATGACCAAAGGCCCGGGGGAGGTCTTCGATGTGCGGCGGATCTCCGTCCCCCGGCCCCGGACCTACGAGGATCCGAAGCTGGCGGAGGTCGAGGGCTCCATCGTGGAGACCGTTCTCGACGCTTGGGGCTATTACGACCAGAGCATGGTGGCCGACGAGAACGAGGCGGCGAGTTGACCGTGGAGATCGCCACCGAGGCGGCCGGTCTCACAAGGGGGACGGTCGCAGGGCGATCCGGCAGCTGGTGGAAGAAGCTCCTGCCGCCCCTGGTGGCGCTGGTGATCCTCATCGGGATCTGGTGGCCACTGACCATCCCGCTGCGGGGCTTTCTGCCAACGCCACTCGCTGTCTTCCAGGCGTTCGTCGAAGCCTGGACCACACCCGAGTTCTACAGGCATCTGGGGAACACGTTCCGGCGGGTGGTGATCGGTGCGGTTTTCGCATTTGTGGTCGGGTCCGCGATCGGGATCCTCATGGGGCGGTACAAGATCTTCGAAGGGCTCGTTCTCCCCTGGGTGATGGTGGCCCTAGCCCTGCCGGGCCCGGTGGTGATTCTGTTCACCATCCTCCTCCTCGCCCTGTGGATCTGCGTGACTCCCTTCGTCGTCAACATCGTCTACGAGGCGGTGAAGGCGCTCGACCCCGGTCTGACCGACATGTCGGTCGTCTACCGCTGGTCGCACCGCCAGCGC
>JBOGEU010000202.1:0-6167 GCA_050741995.1 Acidimicrobiia bacterium
GACGAGCAACTCGGCGTACTCCGCCCCCACCCCCTTCACCCGCAACAGGTCCGAGTGGTTTGTCCATTGCTGGAGGTCCCGCTGATCGATGCCGGTCGCCGCGGCCAGCTCGCTGCGGCCCTTGCGATTGCCGGCAGCGTCGATCAGGCCCTTGCTCGTCCGCACCCCGGCCTTGCGCAACTTGGTGGCGTCTTTGTGGTTGATGCCCGCCACGTGGTCGATACGAGCCATATGCCCCTTCTATTCCCGTTGAGAAACAGAGTGTTCGACTCTATACCGATCGCGTCAACTCGAACCCGGGTGCTTGGGCCTCAATTCGACGACATCGGTCTCGGTGTCGACGTCCCGAGGCGCCAGGTCCGGGAACCAAACTTCGTTCACCCACTCGGGATGAGCCTGCCAGAGACGCTGCGCCCCCTCGTCGCCTCCCAGAGACATCAAGTGCGGCCACAGTGAGCGATCGACCAGCACCGGGTTGCCCCAGCTGTACCGATACTTGGGCACACTCACCGGGTGGCTGGCTCGAACATGAGAGGCCACCAGTTCCTCGACGACCTCGATCGGCACCGCCGGTTGATCACCGAGGACGATGAGGGCCCGATCACATCTGGAGAGACGGGTCAAGGCGTCGAGACCAACCCGGATCGACGAAGCGATCCCTTCCTCCCACTCCGGGTTCTCGATGACACCGGCGTCACCGAGATCGGTCTCCGCCATGATCCGCTCATAGTCATGGCCCAGGACCACCCACACCTCCTCGACCGGGAATTCGTGGGTTCGCTTCACGACATGGGAAAGGAGATTGCGCTCCCCCCAGGGCTCGAGCTGCTTGGGTCTCCCCAACCGGCGCGACTCGCCGGCGGCGAGGAGGACTGCGGCCGTGGTCATGACGAGACCCGAGCCTCAGACCCGAGCGGGCCGACCGGTGAGCTCCACATCCTGATCGTGCAGGTAGCGGACCGAGATCATCTCCCCCAGGATCGCTATCGCAGTCTCGCCCGCGGACCTGGAGCCGATATCGAGCCCGATCGGGCCGTGGATCCGATCGACCTGCTGGGGTGGGAATCCGGCAGCGATCAGGCGCTCGCGCCGGGCGGCTGTGGTCTTCGCCGAGCCCATGGCCCCGATGTACCGCACCTCGCTCGGGAGCAGGATAGGCCACAGTGGATCCTCGAATCGACGGTCGTGGGTGAGGACGACGACAAACGTCCGAGCATCGAAGGACCCGGCGTCGATCACATCACCGGGCCACCCGACCCGGAGATCATCGACCTCGGGAAAGCGGTCCCGGGTGACGAAAGCGGGACGGGGATCGGCAACGATGACGTGATAGCCGAGCAGCGACGCGTGCTGGGCCAGCTCCTGGGCGATGTGGACGGCGCCGAAGATGAACAGACGCGGCTTCGGGGCGATCACCTCGAAGAAGACCTCGAAGCCCTCATAGGCCAATGTGGCGCTCCGCTCCCGTGCCATCAGGCTCAACGCATCCGATCGCACCACGTCCAACATCCCGTCGGGGGCGGAGCCGCCGAGCAGATTCCCGCCCTCGTCGAGGACCGCCTTGGAGCCTGCGCCTTCACCCGCGATCGCCGTGATCACGACTCCGAATGCGTCCTCGTCGATCAGCTGCCCGGTTGCGTCCAGTGATGTGGATGTCACCACGGCTCGATGTAGACCTGGATCGTGCCGCCACACGCCAGGCCGACGGCGAACGCATCGTCGTCGGCGATGCCGTAGGTCACCAACTCGGGCTGACCCTGCTCCAGGACGGACAGGGCCCGGACTACGACATCGTTCTCCACGCAGCCGCCGGACACCGAGCCCTGCATCTCCCCGTCAGAGGAGACCAACATGAGCGAGCCCGGCCCTCGTGGCGCCGAGCCGTAGGCCTTGACGACAGTCGCCTTGGCCACCTTCTTGCCCTGGTCGACCCAATCCTGGCGCTGCTCGAGCGTTTCCCTCATCAAGAGAAGAGTACCGGCCACCGACAGTTGGCTCAGCCCTGGAAGGGGAATCTGGTCAGTGCACCTACACCATGGGAATCGAGCTGCGAGGCCACGGCGACCTGGTGCACATTCCCCCCTGCGGAAATCGCCGATTCCATGGCTGCGGCCACGACGTCGTCCACGTCGAACATCGTCGCTCCGCACACCGGGCAGATCTCACCGGTTCGGGAGAGGAACCCGCAGGAGTTGCAGATCACGCCCGGCAGGGTGAACTCGCCGGCGACCACCAGGGTGTCTACCGCCTGGGCGGTGCAGCCGGCCAGGGTCGGGGTCAGGCCGAGCACCGCCAAACCGTCGCTCAAGGCGATGTCGCAGACACGACTCGCCATCTCGGCATCACGTTGGCGACGTACCGCCTCGGCCTGTTCGGCTAGTTGGGCACGGATCGAAGCGAGTGAAAGGGTGTTGGGGTTGACGACGAACGCCACCCGATGGAGACGGTCGAGGTATGGATGCAGCGTGCGGGCGATCTCGTCGATGGTCTCGTCGTGGCCGCCGATCGCCAGATAGTCGAAGGGCTGTCGTTGATGCCTCTCGAGCAGGACCTGGCCGGCATCTCGCCACATCCGGGCCGAGGTCACATCCGCCCTCGCCCGGACCACGTGCTCGTCGTAACCGGCGAATCCTCCGTAGTTGGGTTTGCCGATATCGGCCCTGAACGGCTCTCCGATCTCATCGACCAGGTCGCCGGAGACGACGAACACACGGGCCAGAGTGCGATCGGCGACGAGGACGCCCGCCCGAAATGTGCGCGGCGCCGCCCGAAGCGGCCGCAGGTAGGGGCGTGGCCCCAGTGCGGACACATTGCGGACCGGGTGGGTCAGGGCCTCGAGCTCGAAGATGCCGTCGAGATCGGAGGCGAAGACGGCATACGCCGGGGCGGCGTCGCTCTCCAGCCGCTCGGCGACGCCGTGGATCCTCTCCGCATCGGCCTTGGCGCTCTTCTGCACTGCGCGATCCCGGTGCTCCGCCGCCTCGCGAATCGGCTTCAACAGGTCGGTGAGCAGAGCTGCCATCCCACCGGGGCTGGGTCGACCGACGTACACCGATATGAGCGATCCGGCTGGGCTTCTCAAATCGGCTATCGGATCGGCAAGCAAACAGTCACCTCTCGCTCTCGCCCGACCTGCCAGGGGGGTCGGTGCCGCTGATCTCCGGCGAACCTACTCACCATGCGAGACAAAGCGCACTCGGTCAGAGCGTCTCGGAGAGTTGCGTGGTCAAGTCCTCGAGAAGCCAACCCAGGTAGTCGAGGATGTCACGCTGATCGTCGGGCAGTCGATCGTGGTCCTCTTCTATCTCCAGCCCGAAACGGGCGCCGAGCACCAAACGGCCCTCGTTTAGCACGCGGAGGAAGGCGTCGGCCTCCTCGCCCGTCAGGTGTGCGTCCCCCTCCTCGGACAAGGCACGCTGGAAGACGTGACGGTCGGCTTGGCGGGAAGCGGCCAGCTCCTCTCCCATGAGCCTCCACCACTCTTCGTTCGAGTCCGGGTCGTCGAGATAGACCGGGACTCGAAGCCGGAGCGAAGCCGGGTCGTCACCGACCCGGGGCACATCGGCCAGGACCTGGAGGAGCTCGGACAGGAACACCTTCTCATCTGGCGACATGTCGACGTCGATGCCACCTCTCACGGCCCTGAACCGCTGATGCATCAGTGCTCCATGGTCGCCCACAGACCGTGGCCGTGCAGCCGGTATACGTCGACCTCTGCCTTCTCCCGGGGGCCGTCGGAGACGATGGCTCGCCCTTCGTAGTGCACCTGGAGCATGAGCTTCGTCGCCTTGGCCTCGTCGTAGCCGAACAGTTTGCGAAACACGTACACGACATAGGACATCGTGTTCACCGGGTCGTTCCACACCACTACCTGCCAGGGACGGTCGTGCCCCTGGTCCTCATCGATGTCGGGATCCATGACGATCGCGGGATTGGTAGCCACCGGATCACCGATCGTAGGCGGATTCAGGAATCCCCTTCGGCGTCGGACAGCGCTTCGAGCAGATCGGCCCGGCACACCGCCACCGCGGCGGTGAAGTCGGGATCGGAATAGGGAATCTGGGCCACCGGGAACGGGGAGCCCACTCCGAGGAAGCCGGGCAAGGGATCGGGAAAGTCTTCGACGCCGAGATCGACCATGCACCGGCTGAAGTCTGTGAGCTGCCCGAGGATCTCCTGCCGGAGAACGTCCTCGCCACCGAGGTCCAAGGCCCCGGTCTCCAGATACTCCGAGCACCTCGAGACGGCCTCGGCTATCACCGGGTCCTCCAGGTCAAGTGCGACCAGGACCATGTCGAGCCGGGGACGACCGGTGGCATCGATCGGCACCTCCTCGATCTCGACCCCCCGGTCGAGGAGGCAGGCACGAAAGACCTCGACCGCATCGCTCGAGCCGAGGGTGGTGGTGGTCGTCGCTGCGATCGTTGTCGTCGACTGGGGCGCCGCGGTGGCCGAGGGGCCGTCGGCCCCCGGAGTGCAGGCGACAAACATCGTCGCCGCCAGGATCAGGGCGGTCACTGACCGTCGAATCAGGTGCTCCCGGGCCCTTCGACCGCCGGGCCTCCATGCTCCAACCCGTCGGCCAGGATCATCGCCAGGTCTCTGACCGGAACGTCCTCCCGGCCTAGTTCCTTGACCCCGTCGTCGAGCATCACGAAGCAGAACGGGCAGGCAATGGCGATCTCATCGGCCCCGGTGGCCAGGGCCTCCTCGGCTCGCTCGATGTTGATCTTCTTGCCGGTCTGCTCCTCCATCCAAAACCGGGCGCCTCCGGCACCACAGCAGAGGGCGCGGGTGCCGTGGCGGGGCATCTCGACCAGTTCGATCGAATCGGACGCGCCGATGACCGCTCGCGGCGCCAGGTACACGTCGTTGTGCCGCCCGAGATAACAGGGGTCGTGATATGCGATCTTCTTTCGCGCCCCGTCCCGGCCGGAAGGCGCCGGGAGACGCCCCTTGCTCAGCAGCTCGGCGAGAAGCTGGCTGTGGTGCACCACCTCGTAGTCACCGCCGAACTGGGGATACTCGTTGGCAATCGCATTGAAGCAATGGGCGCACTGGGTGATGACCCTGGTCACCCCGATCTCGTCGAAATTGGCGATGTTCTGCAGGGCGAGCTGCTGGAAGACGAGCTCGTTCCCGGCGCGTCGGGCAGGGTCACCCGTGCACACCTCGCGGGTCCCGAGGATGGCGAAATCGATGTTCGCCTCGTGCAGCAGCCGGGCCAGGGCCACAGAGACCGCGGTATTGCGGTCGTCGAACGAGCCGGCGCAGCCGACGAACCAGAGATAGTCGGCGGTGGTCTTCCCGTTCTCCCCGAAGATTGGCACCTCGAAGTCGAGCTCGGTGGTCCAATCGGCCCGACCCTGTTGGCTCATTCCCCAAGGGTTGGACTGGTTCTCCATTGCGACGAACGCCTTCCCCAACTCGGTGGGGAACTCGGACTCCATGAGTGTCAGGTAGCGCCGCATGTCGAGTATCCGGTCGAGGATCTCGATGTTGACCGGGCAGATCTCGTCGCAGGCCCGGCATGTGACACAGGCGAACACCTCGTCGGGCCGGACCCGGTCGAAGAGATGGCCCTCACCGTCGAGCACGGCCAGGGACGAGACGGGAGCGGAGACACCGACCATGGACGCCGCGACCTCTCCCGTCTTGAGCACCATCTCCCTGGGATCGAGGGGCTTGCCAGTGATGTTGGCGGGGCACACCGAGGTGCACCGCCCGCAGATGGTGCACGAATCGGTGTCGAACACCTGCTTCCAGGTGAGATCGGTGACCACCGAAGCGCCGATCGTCTCGATGTCCTCGATCTCGAGCAGGTTCGGCATCTCTCGCATCGCACCCTTGGGTCGGGGGTGCGATGACAGGAACATGTTCGCCGGCGAGGTGAACATGTGGCGCAACTTGGTGACGGGCACCACCACCAGGAACGCCGCGAACGACCCGACGTGGATCATCCACAGCGCCCGATGGAGATCGCCTGCGGCCGATTGGGCGACGATGGCGGATAGTGGGTGGGCGACGAAGGACCAAACCTCGAAGTCCGGTCTTCCCACCAAGGAGATGCGGGCCATCTCGGTGAGGAGCCCGGTGACACCGATCAGGACGAGCAGCCCGAGGACGAGAGCGTCCTCGGGCTTGGTCTTGGTCCTGAGGCGTTGCTG
>JBOGEU010000203.1:0-1053 GCA_050741995.1 Acidimicrobiia bacterium
GGGTGCCTCGGGACCAGCGTGCCATCTCCAGGGCGTCGAGGACCATGTCGGCTCGCATGTGGGCTGCGACTCGCCATCCGACGATGCGGCGGCTGAAAGCGTCGGTGATGAAACACACATACGCCACTCCGGCCCAGGTGGCCACATAGGTGAGATCCACGGTCCACAGCCGGTTGGGAGCATCGGCTGTGAACCGACGGTCGACCAGGTCGGGATGCCGGTCAGCGGTGGCGTCAGCACGGGTGGTCCGCACCTTGCGTCTCCGTGTCACGCCTTCGATCCCCGCCGTTTTCATCAACCGGGCCACCTGGTCCCGGCCGATGTCATGGCCAGCCCGCCGGGCCGCCTTCCACAGCTTGTGCGCCCCATACAGCTTCCGGTTCGCCGTCCACAGAGCCACCAGGATCGGGATCATCACCTGATCCCGCAACGCACGTGCCGATGGAACCCGCTTCTTGGCGGCGTAATAGGTGCTTGGGGCCACCTGCAACACGTCGCAGATGGGCTCGACCCCGAACTCGTTCCGGTTCTCGTCGATGAACGCCACTGTCACCTCTGTGGGCGGTCGAGCTCCGCCGCGAAGAAAGCCGAAGCCCGCTTCAGGATCTCGTTCGCACGACGCAGCTCCCGATTCTCCTGCTCCAACCTCTTGATCCGAGCCACCTCATCGGTGGTCGGGCCTGGCCGGTGACCCTCATCCACGTCGGCCTGATGCACCCAGCTGCGCACCGACTCCACCCCATACCCCAACTGGTCGGCCACCCGTTTCACCGCCCCGAACCGCTCACCCGTCTCCTCCCGCAGCTTCCGGACCAGACGCACCGCCTGATCCTTCTGCTCACGGCTATACCGCCGAGCCGTCGCCGACCTCTTCTGTTTCTCCTGCATAACTCCATCCTCGTTTCCAAGGTCAGGAGCCTCCAAGAAACCCAGGGTGATTCACTATCACTTACGCGATTCCTCGGCCGTCACTGTCTGATGTCGGTGCATCCATTTCGGAGTTCGGAACGGTTCTCGAGCGCGGCCTGCTGAAAGTCGAACGCGACCTTGACC
>JBOGEU010000204.1:0-10323 GCA_050741995.1 Acidimicrobiia bacterium
GGCCCTTTTCACCCCTGGGCTGCGTCCTCCGCCTCGACGAACGGCCAGTGCGCCTTCGTTGTGCGTCCTTGCCAGGAATGAAAATGGCTCGCCGAAATAGCAAGCGGACCCACCGGACAGGACACTAGCGAGGGTAGGGCAAGAAGAAATTCGTCGATTCGGTGGACAGACCCCTTGTTCTTGTCACAGACACCTCGTATGTTCGCACTATGGAAACGAACATACGTTCGATGACTCGGGAAGTCGATTCGCCTCTCTCCATCGACGCCCTCGAGCAGTTCATGGTCGATGAGGAACGTCAGATCTCTCATCACCGTGCCAATCAGATCGCAGCACTGGAACTGCTCGATCGGGCACAGGTCGCCACCGCCGACGGATCACGCAACCTCTCGGAATGGGTGACAGCTCGTATCGACCTCAGCCACGAGACCGGGAAGAGCTTGGTCCGGACCATGCGACGAACCGGAGAAAGGCCAGAGCTGCGAGAGGCCCTGGAGTCCGGAGAGGCGAGCTTCGACCGTGTCGAGGCCGCCTCCAGAATCGATCCACCCTGCCCCGACCCGCTCTGGATGCATCTCGATGTGCCCGGTGTCCTCCTCGAGGCGGCGAACCGTGCCCGCATCACCGGCGACGAGGAGAAGCGAACCGTTCTCGACAACCACCTGGTGATGCAGCCCACCCTCGACGAGTCCTGGTGGAGGATCTGGGGCGGTCTGGACGGTGTCACCGGAGCCATCGTCGATCACGCCGTCAATCGGGCGGCCGACGACCTCCCGATCGGCCCGGAGGCCCCACGCGACTCGAGTTGGCGCCGGGTCATGGGCCTGGCCCAGCTCTGCATGGGCGAAGAGCCGCCAAGCGCTCATATCAGCGTCTTCGTCGACGCCGACCTCGCAGTGCCGGCCGATGGGCGGGCGGGCGTCTACCTGGAAGCCGGTCCCCGGGTCGGGTCCCACGCCCTCGAGGCGGTGATGTGCGACGCGGTGAGCGAAGTAGTTGCGATCGGAGGGGATGCCGAGCCGATGAGATACGGTCGTCGCTCCCGAACGATTCCGCCTGCCCTCCGTCGGGCGATCATCCATCGTGACCGGAATCGTTGTGTGATCGACGGTTGCAGCAGTCGCAACCGGCTCCAGGTCCACCATGTCGTACCGTGGAGCAGAGGAGGTCCCACCGATCCCTCGAACCTGATCACCGTCTGCTGGTACCACCATCACATCGCCATCCACGAGATGAGGCTCGAGCCATTTCGGCACCCGGACCACGGCCGCTGGCGGTTGCGTCCTCCGTGTCGGCCCCCGCCGGACTGAATCGCCAAAGCACTTTCCGACTCCCGTTCACCTCCACCTCGAATCATTCCCATCTCGGTCACAGCGACCACGGCGCCCTTGGTCGCGCCTCGACGAAACCCTTTCGACACTGCCACCTGGTCTTTGATATGTTTCGCCTGTCCTCGCGTCGTGGCCGAAAGGGGTCTTCATGAATGTTTCCATGACCGTCAACGGGCAACCGGCGTCGGACGACGTGGAGCCGAGGACACTCCTCGTGCACTTCATTCGTGAGAACCTCCACCTCACCGGGACCCACGTCGGGTGCGAGACCGGCTACTGCGGGGCATGTACGGTCCACCTCGACGGCAAGCCGGTGAAGTCGTGCACGATCTTCGCCGTCCAGGCCGACGGGGCCAACATCACGACCATCGAGGGGCTCGCCAGCAACGGCGAGCTTCATCCGGTCCAGGAGGGTTTCTGGGAGCGGCACGGGCTCCAGTGCGGCTACTGCACCCCGGGGATGATCATGTCGTCGGTTGCCCTCCTCGCCGAGAACCCCAACCCACCCGATGACGAGAACCGGCATGGCATCGAAGGCAACCTGTGCCGCTGCCCCGGATATCACAACATCGTGAAGGCGGTTGAATACGCGGGAGCCAAGATCCGGGGCGAAGAGCCGCCGCCTCCGGATTGGGAGGAGGCCCACTGATGGCTACCACCAGTGTCATGGGGGGCTCGGTGCGCCGCCGAGAGGACCCGGCATTGATCCAGGGAACCGGCACCTACACCGACGACCTCCACCCGACCGGGCTGCTCCACGTCGCCTTCAACCGCTCCCCCGTCGCCCGGGCCAAAATCACATCTGTCGACACCTCCGCCGTCAAGGAGATGCCCGGGGTCGTCGCCGTGTTCACCCATGACGACGTCGCCCATCTCGGCCCGTTGCTGGCCCAGGTGCCGATCGGAAAGCTGCGGCCGCTGCTCGCCGCCGGCGAGGTGAACCATGTCGGAGAGGCGGTGGCCATGGTCGTCGCCGTGGACCGGTATCAGGCCCAGGACGCCGCAGACGCCGTCGAAGTCGACTACGAAGTACTGCCCGCAGTCATCGATCTCAAGAAGGCTGCCTCCAACGAGATCAAGGTGCATGACGATCTCGACTCCAACGTGATCCACACCTGGACCTACCACGGCTACTGGGCGGCACTCGGCCTCGACGACCTGACCCCGCAGGTCGATGCCGCCATGGAGCGGGACGACGCCGTGGTCGTCAGTCTCGAGATGACCAACCAGCGGCTGATCCCTGTCGCCATCGAGCCCCGCTCGGTGATGGCCGAGTACAACCCGGGATACGACAGGTTCACCGTCCACAGCTCCTCGCAGGTCCCACATGCCCTCTCCGGAGCGATCTCGAAGACCCTGGGGATGCGAGCGAGCGACGTCCGGGTGATCACCCCCGAGGTCGGGGGCGGGTTCGGGTCGAAGCTCAACGTCTACAACGACGAGATCCTGGTGGCGTGGGCCGCAAGGGAGTTGGGCCACCCTGTCAAATGGACCGAGACCAGACGGGAGGCCGCCGGGTCGACGATCCATGGCCGGGGTTGGATCGGGACCGCCACCCTGGTCGGAACCAAGGATGGCGAATTCCTCGGTTACAAGCTCGAAGCTCTCGCTGACATGGGCGCATACACCCAGAACTTCACCGTCGCCATCCCGCTGCTCGGGCTCTGGATCGCCTCGGGGCAATACAAGATGCCCATCGGGTGGAAGGTCGACTGCGTCGTCACCAACACGATGACCACCGACGCCTACCGGGGAGCGGGGCGACCGGAGGCGATCTACTACCTGGAGCGGATCATCGACGCCTACGCCCGCGAGATCGGCATGGACCCGCTCGAGGTGCGGAAGAAGAACTTCTGGCAGCCGGACGAGTTCCCGGCGACCCTGGGTTGCGGGTTCTCCCTCGACTCGGGCAACTATGGCGCCGCGGTGGACGCGCTGGCCGAGGTCAGTGACTACGCCGGAATGCGCAAGCGGCAGGAAGCCGCTCGGGCCGAAGGCCGACTGGTCGGGATCGGAGTCGGCTCGTATGTCGAGGTGTGCGGGTTCGGCCCGGCCGTCCTCGCCGAGATCGGGTTCTCCTGGACCAACTATGGCCTACCCGCCTCGTTCAACGGGACCGGGATGGTTCGGGTCAACCCTGATGCGACGGTCACCGTGGTCATCGGCACCGGGCCCACCGGTCAGGGGCACGAGACCACGTGGGCCCAGATCGTCGGTGACGGCCTGGGGATACCCGTCGAGGACATCAGGGTGTACCACGGCGACACCAGGGACCACCCGATGGGGATCGGCACCTTTGGAAGCAGGTCGATATCCGTCGACGGCACAGCCGCCTACAAGGCGACACAGACCATCAAGGAGAAGGCGGCCAAGATCGCTGCAAAAATTCTGGAGGCCTCGGCGGAGGACATCGTCTTCGCCGACGGTGGTGCCCACGTCACCGGTTCGCCCGACAAGAGCGTCGAATGGGCGGACATCGCCAAGGCCGCCTACCAGGCCCATACCCTCCCCGAGGGTGTGGAGTCGGGCCTCGAGGCAGAGACCGTGTTCAGCCCGGGCAACGCGACTTGGCCTTTCGGAACCCATCTCGCCATGGTCGAGGTCGATCCCGAAACTGGTTACGTCGAGCTGCTCGAATACCACGCCGTCGACGATTGCGGGCACGTGATCAACCCGATGATCGTCAGCGGGCAGGTGGAGGGCGGCATCGCCCAGGGCATCGGGCAGGCGATGTTCGAGGCCGCCATCTACGACGACGCCGGCAACATGCTCACCGGGTCTCTGCTCGATTACCCGATGCCGATCGCTTCCGACCTCCCTCTGTTCGACTTGCACCGGACGGTCACCCCGACCGACGTCAACCCGATGGGGGTCAAGGGGATCGGCGAGGCGGGCACCATCGGCACCGCGCACACCGTGGTCAACGCGGTGGTGGACGCTCTGGCGCCGCTCGGGGTGAAGCACATCGACATGCCGGTCAGACCGAGACATGTCTGGCAGGCGATGCAGGAAGCGAGGGTTTGACATGTACCCGAGACAGTTCGACTACGTGGCGCCCTCGACCCTGGACGAGGCGCTCGGCGCCGTAGGCGAGGGCTCGAAGGTCATGGCGGGGGGGATGAGCCTGATCCCGCTGATGAAGACCCGGCTCTTCTCCCCACCCGTGGTCGTGGACATCGGACGGATTCCCGGGCTCGACGTCATCAGCGACGAGGGGGACTACATCTCGTTGCCCGCCCTGGTGCGCCACGCCACCACGTCCTCGGACCCGCTGATCGCGGCCCATGCCGCGGCTCTGGCCAAGGCGGCCTCGCTCACCGGTGACGTGCAGGTGCGCAACCGGGGCACGACATGTGGTTCTCTCGCCCACTCCGATGTGGCCGCCGACCAGCCGGCCGCGGTCATCGCCCTCGGAGGGACGATGATCGCCCGCTCCGCCTCGGGGACCCGTGAGATCCAGGCGTCGGAGTTCTGCATCGACGCCCTGACCTCGGCCCTGGAGCCCGACGAGATCCTGGTCGAGATCCGGCTTCCCAAGACCGGGCCGGGCGAGGCGTCCGCGTATGACAAGTTGGGACGACGTGGCGGTCACAGCGACTATGCGGTGGCCGGGGCCGCGGCATGGGTCAAGAAGAGCAACGGCACAGTCGAGGACGCCCGCGTCGGTCTCACCGGAGTCGGGACCAAGCCCTCCCTCGCCATCGGTGTGGGTCATGCCCTGATCGGCACCGACGGGTCCGAGGAGGCGATCAAGGCCGCGGCCGAGCATGCCCTCGACGGCGTCACCGTCCTCGAAGATCTCTACGGCTCGGTGGAGTACAAGAGCCACCTGGCCAAGGTCTTCGTTTCCCGAGCCCTGAGACAGGCCATGGCCGCCGTCTGACCTCCGCTTCGGCGCGCCAGATGGTTTGGAAGCGCGCGAGGTCCGCTAATTTCGGGTCGGGAGGTGTCCTACGGAAGCGAACGAGGTGTGTGAGCATTTTGTCGGCCTGGTCGAGGTCGACCCCGTCACCGATGTCTGCGACGAGTGTGTCGCCGTCGGTGACCGGTGGGTCCATCTCCGAGCCTGTCTCGTCTGCGGCAATGTCGGATGTTGCGACGCGTCGAAGAACCGGCACGCCAGGGGCCACTGGCAACAGACGGACCACGCGGTGATCAAGACCATCGAGCCCGGTGAGAGCTGGAAATACTGCTTCGCCGACGGCCTTGTCACCCAATGACACAAACCAAGCCGGTGATCATCGCCGTCGACGACGAGCCAGAGGTCGTCCAAGCGGTGCAGCGCGATCTGCGCTCGCGCTATGCCGACGACTATCGCATCGTCTGGGCGAACGGAGGCCAGGAGGCCCTCGACACCCTGTCCACTCTCGCGGTCCAGGGCACCCCGGTCGCCCTGATGCTGGTCGACCAGCGGATGCCCGGGGTCACCGGCATCGACGTTCTCCGTGAGACCCTGACCACCCATCCTTCGGCCAAGCGAGCGCTGCTCACCGCATATGCCGATACCGAGGCCGCGATCCAGGCGATCAACGAAGTGGGGCTCGACCACTACATCATGAAGCCCTGGGATCCCCCCGAGGAAAAGCTCTATCCGATCCTCGACGACCTGCTCGAGGATTGGGCCGCCGGATACCGGGCCCCATTCGAGGGGATAAGGGTCATCGGCCAACAGTGGTCACGCATCACCCACGACCTGAAGGCATTTCTCGCCCGCAATCAGATCCCATACCGATCGATGGACATCGAATCCGATCCCATGGCCTGGGTCCTCACCGAGGAGGCCGGGGCCACCATGAGCGATCTGCCACTCGTGCTCTTCAGCGACGGGCCACCGATGCTCAAGCCGACACACCCCGAGATAGCATCGAGGATCGGGCTGAAGACCCAAGCCGCCTCGGACGTCTACGACGTGGTGATCATCGGTGGCGGGCCGGCCGGGCTCGCCGCAGCGGTCTACGCGGCCTCCGAGGGGTTGAGCACACTCCTCATCGAGGAGGAGGCACCCGGCGGCCAGGCCGGGCAGAGCTCACTCATCGAGAACTACCTCGGCTTTCCCAAAGGCTTGAGTGGCAACGACCTCGCCCGCAGGGCGGCGGCTCAGGCGCAGCGTCTCGGGGCGGAGATCCTGGTCCCGGGGACAGTCACCCGTCTCGAGCGGAACGACCCGTTCATCATCGTCCATCTCGCCGACGGGAACCGCATCACGTGCAAGGCGATGGTGGTCGCCAGTGGCGTCTCCTACCGGAAACTGACCGCCGAGGGGCTGGAGCCGCTGATCGGGGCCGGGGTCTACTACGGCACCTCGAACATCGAGGCCGCCAATCACCGCGACCAGTCGATGTTCGTGGTCGGCGGGGGAAACTCGGCGGGGCAGGCCGCGCTGTTCCTCTCCCGTTACACCGACTCGGTGACCATCCTCATCCGTGACAGCGACCTGTCCCAGACCATGTCCCAGTATTTGATCGACAACATCGAGGCCAACCCGGCGGTCCAGTTTCGCCCCTACTCCCAGGTCGTGTCGGCCTTTGGCGAGACCCACCTCCAGGGTCTGGTCCTCCGGGACCGGCAGACCTCCGAAGAGGAGCAGGTCGAGGCCGGTGCCCTGTTCATCTTCATCGGGCAGACCGCCCACAGCGACTGGTTGGACGACGTGGTCCAACTCGACGAGCGCGGCTTCATCCTCACCGGAGAGGACCTGGGACCGCTGAAAGGGTGGAACGTCGACCGCGACCCTCTGCCTCTCGAGACCAGCGTGCCCGGCATCTTCGCCGCAGGCGACGTGCGTCACGGCTCGATCAAGCGGGTCGCCGGGGCGGTCGGCGAGGGAGCCACCGCAATCAGATTCATCCACAACCACCTGGCTTCACTTTGAACGACATCCTCGACGTCCTGCGGGGGCTGCCCTATTTCTCCGACCTGCCCGAGAAGCTCCTCAACCAGGTTTGCCTCAAGTCCGAGAAGCTGACCGTCCCCGCCGAGACCCGGATCATCGATGAGGATTCCCACTCCGAGGAGATGTATGTGGTGGTCGACGGTGAGTTCCGGGTGACGAAACGTGGGACCAACAGCGAGATCTTCCTGGCCAACCTCGGGCCCGGCGAGGTGGTCGGGGAGATCGCTCTCCTCGACGAGGCGCCCCGGACGGCGAGTGTCACCGCCACCATGGAATCGACGGTGATCCGGGTCCCGGCGGAGGCGTTCCAGGAGCTGATCGGTGACTCACGGGTGGTGCGACGGATGTTCCGCACGGTGACCTCACGTCTGCGCGGGATCGAGGACACCCTCCGCCATGACGAGCGGATGACCGCGTTGGGCCGGATGGCCGCCCAGCTCATGCACGAGCTCAACAACCCCGCCGCGGCCGTCAGTCGTGGCATGGCCCGGGCCGAGGAGGTCTACCTCGCCCTCGGAGACGCGGCGGCGCTGCTCTCCGGAACGGGCGCCCTGGCCAACCCGCTCCCCACCCCGGACAAGGCGAACGCGCTCGACCCACTGACCCGGTCGGATCTCGAGGCTGAGGTCGCCCGGTGGCTGGAGGGTCTGGAAGTCGAAGAGCCGTGGGAGCTGGCCCCCGCTTTGGTCGCCGACGGCTGGACGGTCGATCTCCTCGAGCAGACGACGGAGATGTTCGACGAGGACACCACACGCAAATTCGCCCGATGGCTCGGCCTGCGCTGCCTTGCCTCCCAGCTGATCAACGAAGTGAGGATCGGCGCCGGACGGATCTCCGAACTGGTCCGGGTGGTCAAGAACTACTCATACCTGGATCAGGCGCCGATCCAGGAGATCGACCCCACCGATGGGATCGGAGACACCCTGATCCTGCTCAAGCACAAGTTGCGCGGGATCCAAACGGTGCTCGACATCGAACCGAACCTGCCCAAGATCGAGGCATCGGGACGGGACCTGAATCAGGTTTGGACCAACCTCATCGACAACGCCGCCGACGCCATGGACGGCGCGGGCACCCTCACCATCCGCGCCACGAGTAAGGACGGGAAAGTCGTGGTCAGGATCTCGGACACCGGGCCCGGGATCTCACAAGACGTGCAGAAGCGAATCTTCGATCCCTTCTTCACCACCAAAGCGCCCGGTCAGGGAACCGGTCTCGGTCTCCACACCGTGCACACCATCGTCACCAAGAGCGGTGGCGATATCACCCTCGATTCGAACACCGAGGGGACCACCTTCACCCTCACGTTCCCGGTCTCGAGCCAGTCGACGACGGGCTAAGGGCGACGGAACGGCGCCTTTGACCTGGCAACGAGCACGTCGCAGGGCGCCTCGGTGACCAGGCCTTCGGCAACGGTCCCCAACAGCACCATTCGTGTCGCGCTGGCGCCGCGGCTGGCAACGATCACCAGGTCCGCTCCCCGCCGCCGCACCACCTCCTCGATGGTCCCGGTTGGCGGCCCGTCGACGACGAGGGTTCCGATATCGCCACCCCACTCGGCGGCGAACTTCTCCATGCGCTCCTCGGCCATCCCGAGCCGGACACCACGGGAGGCTTCCAGTTCCTCGTTGAACAGCCCAGCGGCGGCGAGCATCGAGTCGAACCTCGAGGGCATCGAGTACAGGGCTGTGATCTCGGCATCGGGGAACAGAGTGAGGCCGCTGTCGACCGTCGCCCGGGAATGCTCCGAAAAGTCGACCGCGGCGATGACCTTGCGATACCCGGTTCGTGGCTGACGTCGGACGATCAGAGTGTCGGTCACCGCCTTGCGAGCCACCCGCTTCGCCACCGGGCCGACCGAGAACGCATCGATCGAGGAAGAGCCCACGACCACCAGGCTCGCCGTCTTGCCCAGGGCGGTCAGCTCCCACGACGGTGAGCCCTTGACCACCTGGAGCTCGACGGGGACCGCCGAGCGCTCCCTGACCCACTGGGCGAGCTTCAGGGCTTCCTCGGTCTGGTAGGCGCGCATCATCCGGGCCAGACTGGGCTCGATCATCGCCTCCGCCACCGGCTCGAGGACGTGGAGCAGATGCAAGGGAGCACCCGAGGATTCGGCCATCATTCGGGCCCGATCGGCAACCCGCCTTCCCATGGCACTCAGATCCACACCGGCGACGACGGCCCGCAACGCTCCTCCAGGGACAGGCAGGCGACTTTAGCCCGATCGATGGGCCACTAGATGCTGTCGCTCTCGTGTGACGAGGCGAATGGGTCGGGCCCGGCCAGTGCCACCTCGAGTTGGCGCAGGTACTCGTCGCGTCCCACGACCACTGCGCCCAGCGACTGAAGGTGCGGTGTCTGCCATTGCACGTCGAGCAGACGCCCCCCTCCCTGGCTCATCACCACCACCAGATGCACCAGGGCCACCTTCGATGCGTCCCGGGCGTCGTGGAACATCGACTCGCCGGCGAACAACCCTCCGATCGACACCCCATAGAGACCGCCGGCCAGGACCCCGTCGTGATCCCAGACCTCGACCGAGTGTGCCCACCCCAGACGATGGAGTTGGACGTAGGCGTCGATGAACTCCTCGGTGATCCAGGGATCCCGCCGTCTCGGGTCGGCGCAACCCCGGATAACTCCCTCGAAATCGGCGTCGATCGACACCCGATAGCGTCTCGTCGACTGCCGGAGCGAGCGGCTGATGTGCAGAGCTCGCAGCGGCAGGATCGCCCGGTCGACCGGCGACCACCAGCCAAGATGGCCGTCCTCCAGGTACATCGGGAACATCCCCTGGCGATAGGCCTGGAGAAGCGTTCCCGGTTCGAGGTCGCCGCCCACGGCCACCACGTCGCCATCGACCGAACTCGGGTCGGGTAATTCGAACCTGGACGGCTGCGGCTCTATCGGCACACCCCGATTGTGTCAGAGCCTGGCGGCTGGGTGTCCGTAGGCTGCCCAGATGCGAGCCGTGATCTGTGACCGGTACGAGGGAATCGACGCCCTCAGGGTGGACGATTTCCCCAACCCGGAACCGCTTCCGGGGACCGTCATGGTCGACGTGAGAGCGGCGGCCGTGAACTTCGCCGACACCCT
>JBOGEU010000205.1:0-2733 GCA_050741995.1 Acidimicrobiia bacterium
CTGGGACATCGCCCTCCGCGACTTCGGCCTGCTGCTGGCAGCCCTGGCCCTGTGGCGTTTGGCCCGGGCCCACGCCTGAACCGGCACGATCACCGCAAAGCGCGGAAGTACCCGTCGCGGGAGCCGACTGATTGCCGGCCGATTTTGCCCGAGACCAACCCTCAGCAGGCCACGGGTCAAGGGGTAGCGCGGCTTACACCAGGCAGTTAGGCATTGGCGTAACGGAGGTTTGTCTCGAGGATCATGCGGGCACCCAGGATCACCGGATTGCAGTCGGTTTCGGTGACGAGGACTGCCAGACCCAAGCCGTCGGCGAGCAGATGCGCCAGCATCTCCCCTTCCGGAGCACGGGCAACGAGATGGATCCCCTCTTCACGGATGTCCAGCTCATCGTCCGGGTCGAGGTCATGCAGCAGAGACGCCACCACTGCAACCAGGGACGTCCAGGAGTCGGGCTCCCCGGGGCAGAGGTGATCGACGACCACGGCCCCCCGGGCAACGACGCCGATCTCGATCCAGTCCGACGTCACCTCGACTACCAGATGAGCCCGGTCGGCCCCAGCGAGCCCTAAACCGAGAACGACAGCAGTGGGCCGATCAGCAATCACCGGCGGTCTTCCGATCGCCTTCGCCAGCTGTCTCCAATGCGATGCGACTTCCTCAGAGGTAGACGTCGGAAGTGGAAACAGGATCACGCCTTTGCGTGCCCTGTGTCCCGACTCCGCCAGGAGCCACCTCAGGAAGGAGCGAGCCAGGACCTGGTCGGCCACATCTCCGGCGACAAACGGTCGCCGGGTCAGAGGTGGTCATCCGATCGTCGGGTAGCCGCGAGCAGGGCCGCCCTGCCATGGGCCTTGACGACTCCATGCGCGTCGACTGCGACCACAGACGGGTGCGAAGTGGTCCCCCGCCAGGCCGACCACACGGTGGTGACCTTCGCACCGGCATCGATCACCACTGAGGCGCTCCGCATCAGGAAGTCGGGATCAGGAAAGTGCGCACCCGGCACAGGTCAGGGCGTGGGGAACAGCCGTCAACCGCTGCAGGGAGATGTCGCTTTGACACGAGACGCACACGCCGTAGTCACCCTCGCCCATTCGGTTCAGCGCCGTGTTGATCTCCTCCTGGGCCCGCAGGCTTCTTCGCTGCATCGCCAGATACAGATCGTGGTCATCACCGTCGCCATACTCCGCCAACCGCCCCTTGTGGAAATCCAGCGCGTCCAGAAGTTGGGTGCGCAGAGAGGTGAGGACGCTCGGAGACAGCGCTGACTGACCCATCGCAGGTGAGGGTCGGGGCATGGACATGTGAAAACCTCCAGAATCGGATACAGCACATCCACCCACCCGGTGGATGTGGCCACCTCACAGCGTTTCGACAGTTGTGGCAACTCTGTGTTAGCATGGCTTATTGAAATGACCGACGGCGCGACATTGATCAGCACAGGTGTCGACGACGTGGACCGCCTGCTCGACGGTCTGATGCCGGGAGACAATGTGGTCTGGATTGGGGACGACCTCGAGCTGCATTTGCAACTCGAGAACGACTTCCTCGAGGAGGGGAGGGGCCCCAGGATCCTTGTGTTGCTGACCGAGTCAGCAGATCAGCCCCTGCCGCGGGGCGTGGACATCATCGACGCCAGACCGGGACGTCCCCACGCAGATCCCGTACAGCTCGAGCAGGAGATCATCGTTCGTGGCAGCGAGCCGGGAGCACGCCTCGTTATTCGCGATCTGGACACCCTGGTCCGGCGCCTCGGGCCGGAGCGGGCCGTCACCTTCTTCACCCGGACCTGTCCATGGCTGTTCGACCTCGGTGCGTTCGCCTACTGGCGGGCCAGTCGGGAGGGCTCGGGGCCGGTTCTCGAATCGGTGCAACGGTTGACGCAGTGCGTCCTGGACCACACCGGTGGCCGGCTGCGGGTGCTCAAGGCCGAGAGTCGCCCCGGGATCGGAGGACGGATCTTCGAGATCCGCCAACACGACGACCAGGTCGAGCTCGAGGAGGTCCGTGCGCTCGGCCGTCTCGCCGAGGGCATACGTCGCCAGAGACTCGAACGCGGACTCACTCAGACCGAGGTGGCCAGACTTGCCGGTGTGTCGCCCAGCGCGGTCTCTCAGGTGGAGACAGGGCACCGGGGCCTCGCTCTCGAGACTCTCCTCACCCTCTCCGACTCCTTGGGGATCTCGATTGACACTCTCCTCGATCACCGTCCCGATCCCGGATACGTGTTGGCCCGACGCGATCGAATCCCGCCTCGTCGTGGTGTCGTCGCCCTCCTCGATGATCCGACCGCCGGGCTGCGAGCCTTCCTGGTGAGCCTCGGGCCCGGAGAGACCGGCGGCCCGCCGTCGGTGCACAGGGGAGCCGAGCTGATCCTGGTTGGCCAGGGACTGGTGCAGATCGAGCTCGCCGAGGAGGCACCCGTGATGCGAGCCGGTGACGCTCTCCTCGTCACCCGCGACGCGATCAACGGCTGGAAGAACCTGCTCCCCGAGCCCGCCCGCCTCTTCTGGATCGTGAGAGATTGAGTGAGGGCGGACCAGGCCCCCGAGACTCCGCGAGTCGCTGTGCGTTGGCTAACGCAACGCTCGCATGTAGCCGTCGCGGGAGCCGATGTAGATGGCGCCCTCCCACACCACCGGGGTCGACTCGAGACAGGCCCCGCCCAGGTTGAGCGACCAGTCCATCACCGGCGCCCGCGGGTCGGCGAGGGAATAGGCGCGAACGTCG
>JBOGEU010000206.1:0-1290 GCA_050741995.1 Acidimicrobiia bacterium
CAAAACACAGCGTATAGTCCGGCCCACGCAGGGCAAAGCTCGATCCCGACTGTCGGGTCGGCCGGCGCCCGTCGACGAGGAGGAGCTGAAAATGCGGAGAAGCCGAACCGGAGCGTGGCTCTCGATTTCCCTGGTGCTGGCAATGGTCCTGGCCGCCTGTGGCGACGGAGATGGTGGCGGCGCCGACCAGACCACCGTTGCCGGCGAGGAGGCGACCACGACGGCGGGTGGCGAGCCGACCAGCTTACGGGTCATGTTCCCGGTGAACAGCCCGATCCTCCATGGTTTCCGGGTCGCCGAGCATGTCGGCTACTACGAAGACGAGGGCCTCGATCTCGACTTCCAGTTCCTCGACGGCGGGGGCGAGGTGGTGACCCAGCTCCTGGGAGGGAATGGAGAGATCGCCAACATCCCGGTCGGCCCGACGGTCGAGGCTATAGAACAGGGCAACACCGACCTGCGGGCGGTGTGGAACTACGTCTACGGGAGCATTTTCTACATCGCGGTCCCGGTAGACAGCGACATGCAGACCGCGGCGGACCTCGAAGGCAAGACGATCGGGATCACCGACCTGGCCGGCGGAGAAGTCCCCATCGTGCGCGGCGTGATCCAGTCGGCAGGTCTCGATCCCGACACCGATGTCGAGCTGGTCCCGATCGGGGCGGCAACGGCGCTTACCGTGCGCGCGTTGGAGGAGGGTGAGGTGGATGCCTTCGGCGGCTCGATCAACGACGTCATCGCCCTCCAGGTCCAGGGCATCGAGCTGCGCTACATCCTGCCCGAGGCCCTGCTCGAGCTGCCCGCCTCCGGCATCGTCGTCCGCCAGGAGTTGATCGACAGTCAGAGAGACGCCGTTGTCGGCTTCTTGCGAGCCTCGACCAAAGGCTCGTATTGGGCCCAGGTCAACCTTGACGCCAGCCTGTGCGTTCTCAAGGAGGTCGCCCCCGAGCAGTTCGCCGAGGACACCGGCGCTCTGATCTTCGAGGCGACCCTGCCCATCACCTGGGCTCCGGAAGGCCAGCTGATGGGCTCCCAGAGCGCCGAGAGCTGGGGCAGCTACTTCGACTTCGTCGGCGCCGAGCGACCCGAGATCGACCTGGACGAGATCGTCACCGACGAGCTGCTCGAGGAGGCCAATGACTTCGATACGGCGGCAGTCGAAGAAGACGCCAATAGTTATCCGTCGTGCTGATCAGGCGGGAGCCATCGATGTCACCAGCCGCGATAATGGGCCATGACGTCGTTGACCCGCGACCAGGAGAGCCCAACCGATGAGCCCTGATCCATGAC
>JBOGEU010000207.1:0-8276 GCA_050741995.1 Acidimicrobiia bacterium
TTCTGCCCCGGCGAGATGTCGCCATAGCTCTCCAGGTGGGCGTAGAAGAACTGATCGCCACCGTCGGTGCGCAGCCAGATGGCAAGACCACTGAGGTTGCCGGTGGTCATGCGCCGGATCGTCCCCGGGTAGATGGCGACGAGAGGCGTGTTCCGGGCCGCGATCATGTCCACACCCTGATGGGCGCGGCCACCGGAACGGGGAGCGCCAAAACTGTCCGAGAAGTGGACCGCTCCGGCCACCGGGCAGGTGCCTCCGTCCGATGACGGTGCCGGGGGTGGGCCGGTGGTCGTGGTGTCGCCGGGAATCGTGGTGGCCGAGTTGTCCTCCACCGTCGTGGTGGTGCCTGCGACGACGGTGGTGGTCGTGGCGTTGCGCGCCGCCTCTTCGGCGAGCTGGCGTGCCCTCTCCTCGGCGCGACGCCGCGCCTCCTCCTCGGCGGCCTGCCGGGCGACCAACTCGTCGTAGACGCCCTGGGCTTCGACCAGGTCCGCCTGGAGCTCGGTCGCCTTTTCCTCCAACTCCGCGGTCACGACCTCTTGCTCCGCCGAGGCCTCCGCCAGTCGCTCGGTGTGACGACCGAGCTCGGTGCGAAACGACCGCAGTTGGTGGACCACATCCTCGTCGACGCTGGAGACGTTGCTCAGGTACTCGAGGCCCACCCCGTAGCTCTGGTCGTCGCCCGAGAACAGAACCTGGATCGTGGCGACCGAGGTCGACCCCATGTACATCTCGACTGCCATGTCCTCGAGTCTTCGCTCGGTCTCGCCGATCCTCACCTGCGCCACCTCTATCGAGCCCTCGAGGTCGGCGATCTCTCTCTCCAGGGCGAATTGGCGGGACCAGGCCGCCTGAACCTCGTCGTTCAGGTCTCGAGAGTCGTCGAGGATCTCGTTGACCTGACGCCGGGCGCGGTCGACGTCGTCGTCCGTGACCTGGCCGATTGCCGGGACGGCGACCGCAACGATCAAAAGCGCGGCAAGGGTGCTGATGGAGCGCTTCATGAGTGGGCCATGCCGATGGACCCGTCGGGCGCCAAGGCTATTCGCCCTTGCTCTCTGAGCAATTCCAGGTGTGCCTCCACCGAGCGGGCGGCGAGCGGGTGCAACCGGCTCTCCACGTCGGTGTAGACCGTCTCCACGATCTCACCGGTCGATATGGCCCCGGCGATGATCGCCTCGTAGATCTGCTCGTGACGTTGCCTGCGGTGGGCGATGTACCAGTCGATGACCCGATCCGGATCGTCCATGTCCTCCCCATGACCGGGGTGGAGACGGGTGAGGCCGGTTCCCTGGAGGCGGGCCAGCGAAACGAGATAACGACCCATGTCTTCGACCATCACCGAGGAGCCGCCGATGATGTGGTCGCCGCTGAAGAGGAGGCTTCCAGCGCGAAAGCAGAGATGAACTTCTGCGTGCCCCGGGGTGTGGACCACCTCGAGCCGGGTCTCGCCGACATCCACCGTCGAACCGTCGCCCAACACCACGTCGGGCTCGAATTCCGGGCCTGGGGCATACCCATAGGCCGGAATCTCCAGCTCCTTCGCCAATGGATTGGCCAGCGGAGCGTGGTCGGAGTGAGTGTGGGTGACCAGGACCCCGACCGGCTGCCTGTCGGCGAGCCGCTTCAGGATCCCCTCCATGTGCGCGGTGTCCACGGGGCCGGGGTCGATTATCACCGTCGCCCCCGACCCATCGTCGAACAGCCACGTGTTGGTCCCGGGGCCAGTGAAGGGACCGGGGTTGTTGGCCAGGACCCTTTCGATTCTGATCAGCTCTCGACCGGCAGGTTGACAAGGATCAACGCGCCGTCCTCCGTTCTTCGGGGCTCGAGGAGAGACCTGCGATCTGCTCCGGTGGCCGACGCCATGCTGTCATCGACGCTCGAGCACTCTCGCAACCAGCGTAGATGGGCGATCGTCGGATGGAACATCTTCAACGAGCCGCTGTCGTAGCGGTCGAGAGCCAGAGACGGCGCGACCCACATGTGCTCTACCAGCTCCGAGGTGTCGAGCTGGATCTCCGGAGCGTCGACCGCCCGGGCCACATAGAACATGGTGTCGAATCGCTTGGGCGCGGACTCGGGCGTGACCCAGCGTGACACAACCGTCAATGCCGATGCATCGAGTCTCAACCCGGCTCGGTGCATGGATCGGAATAGCTCGATCCCCCTGCCGGATGGGGCCGGCAACATCCCGCCATCGGTCAGGGCGATGCCTGTCTCCTCGGCGAGCTCCCGCAGGGCCGCCACCCGGTGAATCCGATCGGCCCCGGCCCCGGGCACCACGGCCTCTGCCAGTTGCGAGTGGTCCTCGGGATCGACCGCGCCACCGGGGAACACGGTGAGGCCGCCAAAGAATCCGTTCGGTGAGCGACGCACCATCAGCACCTCGATTCCGCCATGACGAGTGTCTCTGAGGAGGATCGTGGTAGCAGCCGGGCGCGCCTCCACAGTGGGGACTCTCACGACCGGCATCCTAAGAGGGCTTTGGGCATGGATCGGCCAAGAAAAAGGGCTCACCATCGGTGGAGCGTCAGCACCACCTCTGGTGAGCCCGATTCATCCCATGTCTGTCCTCAGCCGACCAGAGGCAAGCTCCTCCTCTCCATCTCGGTCAATCCACCCCAGATCCCGAACGGCTCCCGGATCTGCACGGCGTGGGTGGTGCAGGGCGCCCGCACCGGACAGACCCCGCATATCGCCTTTGCCTTCATCTCCCTGCGCTCCCGCTCGTCCTTGCGCTCGAACGACGACGGCGGAAAGAAGAGATAGGCATGGTTACCCCGACACAGCGCGTCGAGCTGCCAATCGTCCATGCTGGACAATCTGACTCCTCCCTGTCTAGCGACAACCGGATCGAACCTACTCAGGGCGGTGGCCCCCGACAAGGAAGAAAATGGCAAATCCCGAAATCAGTTTTCGCGGTTCCCCGTCACCGGCTCCACCTCGAGGAACATCCCGTCGACCCCGGCAACGACCACTTCGGAGCCCGCGGACAGCCCTGCCTCACGGTGAGCAGTGGCCCTCCAACGCGCTCCTCGGATCTCTACCAGACCATCGGGATCGAAAGTTGCCAGGGCAACTCCGCGCTCCCCGATGAGGCCATCGCGCCCGATGGTCTGGGTGGAGAAGCGAGCTCGCTGAACGGTTGGCATGGCGAGAAGGAAGAAGAACAGGACGGCGAGCACCGAGGGCAGCACCAGATACCACCGGGCATCGATCTGACCGAATCCCTCCACGTAGAACATTCCCGCCACCTGGAGCATGACCGCCCCGAGCACGGTGAGAGCGAGCATTCCGCCCTTCTGGTAGGCAGTCGTCAGCAGCGCCCATCCGAGCACAGCCAGACCCAGGGCCCACCCTCGAACCGGGAGATTGACGATTCCCCAACCGGCGAGGAGCAGGGACAGCGCTGCAACCCCGGCGGCGACCCCGGGGCCGATGGCAAAGAACTCGAAGGATGCGATGCTCAAGCCGACCACGAGGAAGAAGAACGCCGCCTCGGGAGTGGCTGCCAGCCTGAAGAAGCGGGCCCCGAGCCCGGGCTGGCGAAACGTAGGGGTTTTCAGGGTGAACCCGTCCTCGAAGGGTCGGATCGTCTCCACCGTCACCGGGCCGGCGCTGGTGGTGAAGGTCTCGCCATTCAGGTCTTGGAGGTACTGGCGAATCGTTGGCTGCAGGTCGAGACCGGTGTCCTCGGCGGGGATGGAAGCCGCCTCCAGGGCCGGATCCTGCACCACCATCGGTGTCTGGTCCGACCCGGCGACGACCGGGACCAGAAACCCGATCCTGGAACCAGGTGAGATCGCCCGATGCTCGGAGGCGAGCACGATCTGGGCCACACCACCGTAGGCCACGGCCGGGGCCGGGCCGACCCAAACCGCAACCGGAAGCGGGGGCGCCTCGAGCACCGCCAGCAGCTCTTGCAGTGCCTCACCATGGAGCACAGCCCGTGAGTCGATCTGGAGGACGGCGAGCACCTGACCGGCCCCGGCTGCAAGTCCGATCGACGAGCTCATGAATTGCAACGCCGAGGCGTCCAATGGGCCGCTGACGTCGATCACGTCGATCCCCGGTTCGTCCTCGGCGGCCAAGACGGCGAGCGGGAGCGAGAAGCAGGCGAGCACCAGGAGGAGACGACGCACGGTGAGGAAGGTTAGAACCGGGCCGGTGTCTAGAAATCCGGGGCTCACCTCACGGCTAACGTCCCGTCACGATGTCCAGAGCACTCGTCGTGGCCGATTCGGGATGGGTCATAAACGACGTTCGCGCCGTCCTCGGCTTGGGCGATTGGGAGGTGGAGGTGCTCAGCGATCCCCGTCGCGTGGTCGGGGCCATCGACGAGCTGGGGCCCGAGGTGGTGGTGATCGACCTTCAGATCGGCAGCATGGGTGGCATGGCCGTGGTACGCGAGATCATCTCGGTCATGGACGAAGGCGAGCGCCCCCGTCTCGTGCTTCTTCTCGACCGTGGCGCCGACGGCTTCCTGGCGCGGCGGGCGGGAGCCGACGCCAGGGTGGTCAAGCCTTTCGAGGCGCACGAACTGCGACTGGCAATGGAAAGAGTGATGACCTAGCGAGCCGGAGCACCCGCGACCTGGCGCTAGACACCGACCCTGGAGGCTTCGGCCACCGGTTGGTCGACCTCCACCGCCTCGGGGAATGCCGGGAGATCGACCTCGAAGACGCTCCATCGACCGTCGTGGCTGTAGTGGAGATGGCCGCCCATCATGTCCGCCAACTGGCGGGAAACGGTCAACCCGAGGCCGACCGACGACGGCTGGGATCCGGGATCGTGCGCACTGAAGTAGGGAAGGAAGATCCTCTCCCGCTCGGTTGGAGCGATCTCGTCACCGGAGTCACGCACCGACAGGACCACTCGATCGCCGCGTCGGGCGTACTCGACGAGGATCGTCTCCCCGCCGTAGCGAATCGCGTTGGTGATCAGGTTTCTGACGATCTGGCGAATCCGGACCGGATCGGCGAGCGCCCTGAACCTCTCTGGCGGCTCGGCGACGCTGATGCGCAGCCGATCGGCACCGGGAAGGACCTCGACCACCTGAGCGCAGTTGGCTTCCAGGTCCACGGCAACCTGGCTGATGTAGACCGAGTTGATCTCGGCCCTGGCCGCGAACAGGAGGTCTTCGACGATCCCGGCCAAGTCATAGGCCTCCTGCGCGATCGTCGAGGTGATCTCGTGTCTGTCCTCATCGGACAAGTGGTCATTGTCGTCGCGAAGGATCTCGGCAAACCCCATGACGGCCGCCAGCGGGGTCCTCAACTCATGGCTGACCGAAGCGACGAATTCGTCCTTGGACCGGACCAGATGCTCCAGTCGCTCGGTCTCCATCTGGAGCTTCTCGGCTTCGACACCCCTTCTCAGCTCCGCTTCCCGGGCGAGGGCGCCCTCGAGGCTCTCGGAGAACCTCCAATAGGCAATGATCACCCCGGTCAGGGCCAGGACGTATGTCGCGTGGAGAAATGCCCACAGCACCGGGTGGGCCAATGCCGCCGGGTGGTTGAAAACGTCTCCCGGCGAGATGACCCCGACCACCGAATGGTGAACCAGGACGAAGACGAGCCCGGCCGCAAGCGGCCTCCAGTCGCGGTACAGGCTGACCAGGGGAATCACGACGAAAAAGTGGAAATGGGACTCGATCAGGCCGTTGGTGATGTGCACCAGCAGGCCGGAGCAGGTGACCAGGGCGAGACTGGTGAGCACCGCCTTGGAAGCTCTCGTCGCCACCACATGAGTCCCTGCGACCAGCAGCACGACGACCGAGAGCTCCGTGGCCAGGTGGGGGGCGTCGATCCCATTACGCAGACCGACCGACAGCAACAGGGGGATATTCGCCCAGACCACGGCGGTCAACAGCCGATGTCGGACACGCCAACTCGAACCTGGAAGGCGGGTCCCCTTCGGCAGCCATTGCACGAAGGCTCTCAGGCGGGGACCCAATTGCCAGGGCAACGCGACAGGTCTTGCGACAGAAACCACGAGAGATCATCGACCTGCGCCGGCGGCCGCTTGAGTGACGAGACCCTCCCAGATCGGCGCCATTCGAGGCGCGAGAGAGGTCAACTGGGCGACATGGAACTCGGTCAGGGCCCGAAGCCGATCGTCGCCCCCGGCGCAGGCCGTCCCACGCTCGAGCGGCTCCGGTGGTCACGGTCGGTCAATTCGGAGGACATATCGTGCCCCGATACGCTGCCTTCTCGCTGTGCTCAGGACCACCCCACGCCGCATCACGTTGCTGGCCATGCTCGCCGTCGCCATCGGCGTGCTGTCCGGTGGTGCCGCATGGGTCCTCATCCGCCTGATCGCGCTCATCACCAACCTGACACTTTTCGGTCGGGTCGGGTTCGAGCTTCCACCGATGTCAGAGCTGACACCCTCGCCACGCGTCGTGGGTGTCGCCGTCCTGGGAGCCCTGGTTGTGGCGGCCCTGGCCAAGTGGAGCCCCGCCATCAAAGGGCACGGCATCCCGGAGGCAATGGAATCGGTGTTGCGTGGCCAGAGTCGGGTCGCGCCCAGGACTGCCCTGGCCAAACCGCTGTCGTCGGCCATAGCCATCGGCACCGGGGGGCCTTTCGGCGCCGAGGGACCGATCATCGTCACCGGTGGCTCGCTCGGGTCGCTCATCGGCCAGGTGGTGCGGGTATCGCCGTCGGAGAGGAAGATCCTGCTCGCCTGTGGGGCGGCGGGCGGCATGGCCGCCACTTTCGGCGCTCCCATCGCCGCGATCGTGCTGGCGATCGAGCTGCTCCTCTTCGAGTTCTCGACACGGGCCTTCATCCCGATCGCCATCTCGGCCTCGGTGGCGGGCGGCGTCCACTCTGCTCTCTTCGGAAGCGGCCCCCTGTTCACGATCCCTGATCACGTCTTCGCCGGGCTGTCCGACCTTCCGCTGTTCATCCCGCTCGGGCTGGCATGCGGCCTCCTGGCGGTGCTGATCTCCCGCGGCCTGTTCGTGGTGGAGGCCGGCTTCCGACGACTCCCGGTCTCGGAGTTCTGGCACCCTGCGATCGGCGCTCTCGGCTTCGGGCTGGTGGGCCTCGCCGTGCCCGAGGCGCTCGGTGTCGGATACGACGTCATCGACAAGGTGCTCGCGGGCGGGATTGCCGCCGGAACGCTCGCCGTCCTCGCCGGCGCCAAGCTCGTCGCCTGGTGGCTGGCACTTGGCTCCGGGACCTCAGGAGGAACGCTGGCACCGGTCCTCCTGATCTCGGGAGCCTTCGGTGGCCTCGCCGGTGAGCTGATGCTCCAGCTCTTTCCCGGGTCACCGCTCAGTGCAGGCGCTTTCGCCCTGGTGGCGATGGCGGCCACATTTGGCGCCGCAACCAGGGCCACATTGACGTCGATCGTCTTCGTCTTCGAACTGACCAGGGACTACGAGGCCATCCTGCCCCTGATCCTGGCCAGCGTGCTCGCCGACCTCGTCGGCGCCTGGTTCCTCCCGCACACCCTGATGACCGAGAAGCTCTACAGGAGGGGTCTGCGGGTCAACACCGATCTCCATGTCGACGTCATGGCCTCGACCTCGATCGGCGACGTGATGAATCGTGGCGTGGCCTCGCTGGCTTCGGATGCCTCGATCGCCGATGCCGTGGAGATCGTGCAACGCACGGGTCACAGCGCCTATCCGCTGCTGGATGACAACGGGGCGCTGGTAGGCATCATCTCGCGTTCCGACCTGCTGGGCCGGGGAGGGATGGATGCGACCTCGGTGACGGATCTCGCCCGTGTCGACGTGGTGACGGTGACCCCGACCGACACGGTGGCGAGGGCGAGCGAGCTGATGCTCGAAGAGGCGGTCGACCACTTGCCGGTCGTCGTAGATGGCCGGATGATCGGCATGTGCACCCGCACCGATCTGCTCAAGGCACAGGGGCGAATGATGGCCGCCGAGAGCCCCGAGGCCGGTTGGCGCCCACGCCGCTCACGCCAGTCCCGGAGCTGACCATGGATCGGCCCGACGGGCCGATGACAACGGTGCTAGGTTCAAATATCGATCTGTTCCGGGGCAAGTCCGCAGATCGTGACTGCGAGAGGAGGAAGCTGTTGGTACCTCGCAAACGTCCTTCGCCTCTGACCAGGCGAGAGTTCCTCTACCTGTCCGGCGCCGCGATGTTGGCCGCGGCCTGCGGCAACGGTGCGAGCGGGACGACGACCACCACGCGACTCGCCGGGTCGAGCACGACCGCAATGACCGGCGAGGAGCCGGCGGTGTCGTTCGTCGAGCCGAGAGAGGCGCTGAGCGGTGAGCTGAAGATCCT
>JBOGEU010000208.1:0-11910 GCA_050741995.1 Acidimicrobiia bacterium
CTTCCTGATCGCAGTCCCTGCGACCGTTGTGGCATTCGTGCTGGCGTGGGCGCTCAAGGAGTTGCCGCTCAGGACTTAGAGTGGTGGCATGGCGGCCATGGCCGAAGGGGGCCCGATCGAGGCCCCGAGCCACTAGATGACTCGGCGTTACACGCACGGAACTTGCGTGCCGGAGCACTAGCTTTGGCAGCCGTCTATCAGAGGTGCCGATGCGCGACGTCCTTCCCGCTCTTCGCAGCCGGCAGAGATGCTCTATCCGGGACTTCCTCGTCCGGCTGGTGACGATCTGGGCGATGATCACCAAGATCGGCGCCTGAGCGCCATGGACCGGGACCGAATCGAGTCGTTCCTCGACAGATTCGTCGGATTCGCCTCGGGAGCCACCACCATCGGGTTGCTCGCCGTGGCCGACCGGAGCGGTCTGGCCGCTCATCTTGGAGAGAGCGGGGGCGGGACCGCCGAGGAGATCGCCCAAGGCGCCGGGCTCGACCGCCGCTACGTGGAGGAGATCATGTCGGGGTTGACCGCCGCAGGTGTGGTCGAATACGACCCGGGTAGCAAGCGATTCGTGCTGCCACCCGAGCATGCCCTCTTCATCGCCGACGAGTCGAGCCCGTATTTCATGGGCGGCTTCTTCGACATGATCCCTGCCTCGATGTCGAAGATCGACGCGATAACCGAGGCGACGGTGCATGGCGGCGGTGTGGCCTTCGAGGACTTCGGGCAGGACGTCGTCAGGGGCATCGACCGTAGCAATGCCCCGTCCCAGCATGCGTTCCTCGTGAGACGCTGGCTGCCGGGAGTTCCTGGTCTCATGGAACGGTTGGAGTCGGGGATCAGGGTTGCCGACGTGGGATGTGGATCGGGCGCCGCCGCCATCCTCATGGCCGAGGCCTTTCCGGCGTCACACGTCGTCGGCTTCGACGTCTCCGACGCCGCTCTCGCCGTGGCGCGCAGCCGGGCGGGGGTGGTCGAGAACGTGGAGTTCGCAAGGTACGGGGCGGAGCAGATCCCGACCGATCCCCCGTTCGGGTTGATCACCAGCTTCGACGTGATCCACGACCTCGCCGACCCACTCGCCGGGATGCACCGGATCCGCGAGGCACTGTCCGAGGACGGTGTGTTCCTGCTGATGGAGCCGAACGCGAGCTCGAATCTCGAGGACAACCTGAACCCGAGGGCCGCCATGCTCTACGGGATCTCGACCTTGCATTGCATGACCCAGTCCTTGGCCCGTGGCGGCGCCGGGCTCGGCGCAGCCTGGGGCAGGCAGAGGGCGGAGGCCCTCGCCGCCGAGGCGGGCTTTGGCTTCTTTCGGCCGCTGGAGGACATCTCCAACCGGTTCTCTGCGTTCTATCTCTTGCAGGCCTGAGCCTCTCAGACGGCCGCTCGCCGCAACCATGCCGGCAGGACCTCCCATGGATCGCCGTCTGCCAACCGGCCCGGGCAGGCGGCCACCTCCCGGAGGATGGCGGCGGCGGGCCCTGATCCCCGGGTGTCGACCTCGACGGGTAGCCCACAGCGGATCAGGTCGACACCGACCCACACGAACTCCCATGGTTCGGGGTTGGGGCCCTGATCCGAGACGTCGTCGGGATAGGACGGTATGAAGCCGAACCGCTTGGCGTTGTGGAAGTTGTCGGCCGCCAGCCAGGCATAGTCAGGGGTGGAGCGGAATTCGCCAAAGGTGCCGTCCCGATAGCGGAAGTCGAGGGCGTAGCCGCTGTGATGCTTGGACGTGCCGGGAATCGAGTACCAGGTGAGGGCAGCAACGATTGCCTGGTCGGATGTGCCGCGCAGCTTCGAGTTGAACTGCGTGCGCTGGCTTTCGGGTGAGCGATATGCCGAAGAGACGACGAACCCGAGCCCGGCTGCCCTCGCCGCCTGTTTCAGCTCTTCCCAGGCGGCGGCCGCCTGCGGCTGCATGGGGACTCCGTCGGCGCTCCCCAGGCCGTCACCGGCCACCGGGCGCAACTCGTACCCTCGGTGCATGGCTATACCCCAGATCCGGTCGTCGAGATCTTCCTCACCGGTGATGGGCACCCGCCCCACCGGCTGCTCGAGATTGGGCAGGGCTTCCTCCACGGCATATGAGTAGAGCTCCCTGAACTGATCACCCGTGTAGACCAGGACGTCGTCGCCTTCCGCCGTGACCGGCAGCGGTGTCAGGACGAGAAGGAGCGCGGGCATCAAGAGGCGGAATGCTTTCATCGAGAGGTCAAGGTATAACCCGACGCCGCTCTAGCCGAGGACCGGTCCCGTTGCGGTCCACAGTCACTCTGTTCCCGTGTCCGCCGGTCGATGACCTCCGGGCGGATGCCGTCGCAGGAGTGACGGGCCTACCAGGCCCCGCCCCCGCCGCCACCGCCACCACCGCCACCACCACCGCCGCCGGAGAACCCTCCGCCGCCACCGCTGGCCGAGGGCGGGGTGAAGGCACCGGTGAGCGCGGAGTTGAGGCCGGCGAAGGCGTTCTCGGTGTGACCCCCCGAGTACCCGTAATTGCCGAACCAATAGATCGAGGACGTGGTCTCCAACTCCGGCGGGGCGTGGAGACGGGCCTGTTCCAGCACTTGCTGCGCCACGCCGAAGACGATGGCATAGATGAGGAATCGATCCCAGAGGGCAAGGGAGATCGGCGGCGCCTCCTCCAGGCGTGAGAAGTCCGTGAGGTAGCGCCGGAAGGCGTCCCACCGCTCGGCCTCGAGAGCCCCGGTTTTGGACCGCCTCACCCGCACCTTGCGGAATGCCAGGAAGATGAAGAGGAGGGCACCTCCGAGCATCATCCCAACTATCACGAAGACGACGATGGTCTCACCACCGGGCCGACCCCGCATGATCTTGGGCAGCAGCCAGAAGGCGCCGATGACCATGATCACGACGGCGATGCCGACGAACCACGCGATGCTGTTGCCCGATTCGTCGAGGAGGCCGTTTCGCTTGATGGCCCCCATCACCTTGCCCCGGAAGGTCTGGTAACTGGATGCATTGGCCGATGCGTCGTCCCGGATCCGCTCCTTGAACTGGTGCAGCGGACGCGGGCCCTCGTCCAATACCCGCCCGACGACCGTCATCACCGACTGCTCGAAATCTCTGAGCCCGGTTTGCTTCTCGCCTTCCGACAGGACGAGGTCGGTGATGGTCTCGGTTCGGAGCCCGCCCCAGGTCGACTGCTCCACCTGCGACGGTGAAGCATCGATCGCCCCCTGCCGGATCAGGTCGAACAGTGTGGCCGTGAACTCCTTCTCCGTCATCCGTCCCTGGCTGAGCAGGGCGCCAACCTCTGCCGGGGTCAGGTCCGACGGTGGCTCCTGCTCGTACTCGCGGTCGTAATCAACTCTGGGCTCACGGCCGTAGCCGAAGTAGACCAGCCCGCCGAGACCGGCAGAGATGGCCAGTGCGAACACCGAGCCCCAGATCAGCCCGGTCCTCGAGGCGGTGGCCGCGTCCGATGCCTCCTCGGCGAATTGCTGCTCTTCCTCGAGGATCGAGTCGAGCCCCTCACCGGCCACCACCGTGGCCCCGCCGGTGGACGCGAGGAGACGGGTGGGCATGATCACTCTCAACTCCACCCATTGATAGGCGGGAATCCCACTCGCCTCCAGGGACGGCGACAGCTGGTCTGCTCCGAGAGCAGTCTCGCCTTCGACCCCGTAGGGATGGCCAAAGACCAGCACCTCGCCGGGCTCGGCGCCGGCTGGCAGTGTCATCCTGGCGTGAAGGCGGTCGAGCCCGACCGACCATTGATCGCCCCAAACCTGGAGGTTGACGTCGACTACGTCGTCATAGGCGGTGGCGACACCGGTCATCTGGTAATTCAGCTCAAAGGTGCGCGGCTCGTCGTGGGAGTCGTGATGCCAAACGATCCGGACGAAGTCCTCATTCTGTTCCACTCCATAGAAGCCCGGAGGCGAGCTGCAGCCGAGCGCGGTGCACCCACCCGGCTGGTACGACACCGATTCGTCCCTGACCGTTATGTCTCCGATCGCCTCTCCCGGTCTCAGCGGGATGTCCCGGTATGCCCCCGAGAAGTCTCCCGAGAAGTCGTAGGTGAGGCGCTCGGTGACGGCGAGGGAGCCGTCGTGGTTGACCACGATGTCGACATCTGCATCGCTGAGCCAGAACGATTTGGCTCCGGCCGCCATCGCAGGCGCGACGACCAGAGCGAGGACGATCAGGGCTCGGGCCAGCCGACGCAACTCAGAAATCGACGGTGGGCGCTTCGACGGCCTCGGGCCCGGCCTCGAAGAACTCTCGTGTCTTGAAGCCGGTCATGCCGGCGATGATGTTGGTCGGGATCTGCTGGACCTTGTTGTTGTAGGTGAGGACCGTGTCGTTGTAGATCTGGCGCGAGACCGCGATGCGGTTCTCGGTCTCGGCAAGCTCGTTCTGCAGGTTCTGGAAGTTCTCCGACGCCCTCAACTCCGGATAGGCCTCTGCCACCGCGAACAGCTGGCGCAGCGCCTGGGTGAGGAATCCCTCCGCCTGGGCCTGCTCGGCGGGCCCGGTCGCCGATTGGGCTGCGCTCCTCGCCTGGGTGACCCGCTCGAAGGTCTCCCGTTCGTGGGAGGCATACCCCTTCACGGTCTCGACCAGGTTTGGGATCAGGTCGTAGCGACGCTTGAGCTGGACGTCTACCTGCGCCCAGGAGTTGTCGACGCGGTTGCGGGACTGGACCAACCCGTTGTAGATGACAACGAATATCACCACCAGGACGGCCAAGACGATGAGGAGGATGGAGACTGGTTCCATGCGGCCGAGAGTCTAGGGCGGGACGAGTGTCGAAGCGCCTGGCATCGGTCTCGACGCGAGAATGGTGATGGTGATGTCCACCGGGAGCTTCGCGGCGGTAATCGGCTGCATGGACGGGAGGATCCAAACCCGGACCCTCGACCAGGTGATGACGCGCTTCGGTGCCCGTCACGTCGACAACATCACCTCAACCGGCGCGGTGCAGCATCTCGACGGGTCGGTGACCACCACCGGCGAGGGACTGCTCGGAAGCCTGGCGGTGTCGATCGAGGCCCACAACACGAGTCAGGTGGCCATCGTGGCCCACTCCGAGTGCGCCGGCAATCCGGTGCCTGATTCCCAGCAGAAGGCACAGCTGCGACGCGCCGCCGTCGTCGTCAGCGAGCGGTTCCCCGAGTTGGAGGTGATCGCCCTCTTCTTCGACCCGAGAATCGGATTCGAGAGGGTCGGCTAAGTTTGAGATCCGAAGCCCCGAAAGGACTCCATTTGAGCCAGGTCGCATCCAAGACCCTGATCGATCTCCTCGGTCTCGAACATTCCCCAATCGCAATAACCTTTCACGAGGCGCTGCCCGACGACGGTGTGCCCCGATTCGACGAGCCGATGTCCGAGCCAACCGACGACGGGCGATCGGGTCGTGCCGCCGCACCCTGCGTCTTCTGGATGCATGCCCACGAGCGCACCTTCGACACCGTGGCCGAGGACCATGGCAACTGCTCGGTGGGGCGGTTCACCCATGGCTTCGCCGACGCCTCCGACATCCTGGACAAGAGCGACGTGGGCGCCCTGCTCGACGTCGGCTGGGTGACCATGGAGGCCTTCGCCGGTGTCTCCGCCATGACCCGTCGCCCCAAGGGGGTCAGATACGGGCCGTTGTCCGAGACCGATGCGGACCCCGATGTGGTGCTGCTCCGGGTCAACCCCCGCCAGATGATGGAGATCAACGACGCGGTCAGCGTCGACTGGGCGGGCAAGCCGCAGTGCCAGATCCTCCCCCGGGCGGCCGAGATGGGCCTCATCGCCGCCTCGATGGGCTGCGCTCTCTCCCGGGCTCGAACCGGGATGGGGGACGACGAGCTCACGGTCGCCGTCCCCGGTCACCGCGTCGCCGAGCTGATACAAGCCCTCGAGCCGGTCACCACCGCCGACGCCGCGGTCGTCGGCTACGCGGAGGAAGATCTGGCCCGATTCTGAGGCGTCGCCCCTGATTCAGATCGTCAGGTGCTTGCGTGGCCCCTGAACGTCCAAATCACGGCTTGGCCGGCCCCGCCAGATTGTCTACCGCCTCGGCCCATTTCTCCGGAAGGTCCACCGGCGACGGCCGTGACATGAGCCGGAGGTAGATGGCGGAAGCGGTGCCATCGACCACTTTCTCGGGGGTGCCCGAGCCGTAGACCCAACGCCTCGCCAGATCCGTTGCCTGCACCACCATTGCCGGCATGTCGTCGAGGCGTGAGACCCACATCTCCTGGAACTCGTCCAGCCCGGCGGTGGCGACGGCCTCGCTGAGGGGGCCCTCCTCGCCAAAGGCCTGATCGGCATCCCAACGGTGGAGACCGGTCTCGATCACCATCCGCCGCACCCACCGTCTGATGCTCGGCTCTTGCCAGAAACCCCACACCGGAGTCTCGGGATCGGACTCCTCGAGGGTGGCGAGCATCTCCCGCAGGCTTGCCTCGCACCAGTCGACCATGTCTGCGCCTTGCGGGGGAACGGGCAACGTCGGGCGCTCGGTGGCAAGCTCCCGGCAGATCAAGGTGGTCCGGGCGAGGATCGACCCGAGGTGCGAGAGCAGGTCGCCCATCACCCAACCCGGATACTGGGGCACTGCCCGTTCCTGGTTGCGGCGTCCCAGTTCGAGGATGCGCTCCCCCTCGGAGCGGATGAGGGCCAGGCTCTCAGCCGAGGGCACGAGCCATGGCCTCTCCCATGTCGCTCGGTGTCTCGGCGACCACGATCCCGGCGTCGTTCATCGCCTCGATCTTGGCCGCGGCCGTTCCTCTGCCGCCGGAGACGATGGCACCGGCATGGCCCATCCTCTTCCCGGCGGGCGCCGTGGTGCCTGCGATGAACCCGGCCACCGGCTTCGACATCTCGGAGGCCACGAACTCGGCGGCGTCTTCTTCCGCCGTGCCGCCGATCTCGCCAATCATGATCACTCCCTCGGTCTCTGAATCGTCCTCGAACATGCGCAGCATCTCGACGAAGTCGGTCCCGTTGACCGGGTCGCCCCCGATCCCGACTGCGGTGGTCTGGCCCAGCCCGTTCAGGGTGAGTTGGTACACCGCCTCGTAGGTCAGGGTTCCCGACCGGGAGATGACCCCGATCCTGCCCCGCTCGTGGATGTAGCCGGGCATGATCCCGATCTTGCATTCACCGGGGGTGATCACCCCGGGGCAGTTGGGGCCGATGAGACGGGTCGCCTTGTCAGCCAGATAGCGTTTGGCCTCGATCATGTCGGCCACCGGAATGCCCTCGGTGATGGCGACGACCAGGTCGAGACCCGCAGCCGCGGCCTCCATGATGGCGTCGGCGGCATGAGGCGGGGGCACATAGACCACCGAGGCATTGGCGCCGGTCTCGGCCACCGCTTCTTTGACGGTGGCGAACACCGGGAGGTCGACCGCATAGGTCTCATCCCGCCCCGGGACCCCGGAATGGTCGGTGTCGCCCTCGAAATGAACCGTGCTGCCCGATTTCGAGGGGTGGACCGCCCCGACCATCTGGGTTCCGTAGGCGATCGCCTTGTCGGTGTGGAACTGGCCGGTCTTGCCCAGACCCTGGATCAGCACCCTGGTGTCCTTGCCGACGAGAATGCTCATATCGCCAGTCCCACGATCTTCTCCGCGCCGTCCTTGAGGCTGTCGGCGGCGACGACGTCGAGCCCGGACTCCTTGATGATCTGCTTGCCCTGCTCGACGTTGGTGCCTTCGAGCCGCACCACCAAGGGCACGGCCAGCCCTACGTTCTTCACCGCGGCCACGATCCCGGTGGCGATGACGTCGCAGCGCATGATCCCACCGAAGATGTTGACGAAGATCCCTTTGACATTCGAATCCCGGGTGATGATCTGGAAGGCGGTGGCCACCTGCTTCTCGTCCGCCCCTCCTCCCACGTCGAGGAAGTTGGCCGGCTCGCCGCCGACATGCTTGATGGTGTCCATGGTGGCCATGGCGAGACCGGCTCCATTGACCAGGCACCCGATGGTCCCCTCGAGTTTGACGTAGTTCAAGCCCGCCTTCTTGGCTGCCAGCTCTGCCGGGTCCTCCTCCGTCTCGTCGCGCATGGCGGCGATGTCGGGATGGCGGAACAGGGCATTGTCGTCGAACGCCATCTTGGCGTCGAGGGCGATGACACGACCGTCGGTCGTCAGCACCAGCGGGTTGATCTCGATCAGATCGGTGTCGAGCTCGGTGGCGGCCCGGTCCAGTGCCTTGACGAAGCCGGTGAAGGCTCTGGCCGTCTCGCCCCTGATGCCCAATCCGTGGGCCAGCTCGTTTCCCTGGAAGTCGGCGAGGCCGATGGCGGGGTCGATCTCCTCCCTGAGGATCTTCTCCGGAGTCTCCTCGGCGACCTTTTCGATCTCCATGCCCCCTTCGGTGGAGGCCATCACGATGTTGCGGCCCGCCGCACGGTCGAGGAGCACCGCCAGGTATAGCTCCCGGGCGATGTCGATCCCCTGCTCCACGTAGAGACGGTTGACGAGCTTGCCCTCGGGACCGGTCTGGATGGTGACCAGCGTCGAGCCCATCATCCTTCCCGCCAGGTCCCGGACCGCTTCCTCGGCGGCGGGCGGGCCACCGTCGATGCCGGCAGTGATGACATTCACCCCGCGCAGATCGGGGTGCTCCTTGAAGGTCCCCTTGCCCCGGCCACCGGCATGGATCTGTGACTTGAGCACCACCACCGGGTTCCCCGATTCATCGATGAGGGGCCGCACTGCGGCGACCGCCTCGTCGACCGTGGTCGCCATACGGCCCAAGGGCACCGGGATGGCCCTTGCCGCCATCAGCTCCTTGCCCTGGTACTCGTGGATCTTCAATTGGTTCCTTTCCTTTCAAACCTTCGACGGGACGTTGGCCTCGACCCAGGCGGTAATCCGGTCGAGCGGCGTCCCCGGGGTGAAGATGGTGGCCAGACCGGCGTCGAGGAGTGCCTGGAAGTCGGCCTCCGGTATCACCCCGCCCCCAAAGACCATGACATCGGACGCATCCCGTGCCGCCAACTGCTCGACGACCTGGGGAAACAGGGTCTTGTGCGCCCCGGAGAGAGAGGACAGCCCTACTGCGTCGACGTCCTCTTGGACCGCGGTCTCCGCGATCTGGGCCGGTGTCTGATGGAGACCCGAGTAGATGACCTCAAAACCTGCGTCGCGCAGTGCCCTTGCGATCACCTTTGCCCCGCGATCATGCCCGTCGAGGCCGGGTTTGGCGATGAGAATTCGTCTCGGCATGCCGATCGGAAAGGCTAGTGGCCCGTCTCATAAACACTTGTGGCGTCTCTCCGGCCCTCGACCTCCCTGGCTGCGTCGAAGTGCTCGCCGCAGCTCCCCGGCTGCGACTGCGCCCTTCTTCTTCCCAGATGACTCCGATGACTCGGAGACACGCGCGCACTATTTACGCGACGGACCACCAGTGGTGATCAGCCTTCCTCGATGCGGTGCCAGGAGGCCCAGTCCTCGAGATGGGCCAGCTTGAACTCGGCGCAGCTCGGGGGCTGGTAATTGGGCTCCTCGACGCAGGCAGCCTGATAGTCGGCTGGAAAGAGGAGGTTGGCGAAGCGCCGAAAGCTGGCGCTGAGCGACTCGTCCTCGAGATAGGGGCCGGCGACAAAGAGCAGATTCCCGTCGCTGATGCCGAACTGCTGGAAAACGAGGGCCGGCTCCTTGCCGACGGCATGGTTGAGCACGTTCGAATAGCCAACCTCACATCGCATGGTGGCCGGTGGCAGCAACTCGCATCCGCGCAGATCCGTCTCCGCCTCGAGCATGGCTTGGTACTCGACCTCGCCCCGGGCCCGGGCCTCCGAGGGCCCGGTGGAGAGGCGCTCCTGGGCTTTCAAGCTGTTGGCGGTGTCGAAGTCCCCGCCGTACCAGGCGTCGAGGTGGGCCTCGATCAGACTTCGCTCGGCGAGACCCGCCAGACTCACGCCACCACTCTCTCCGATCGCCAGACTCGCCGCGGCGATCACGCCGATCACGGCAGCCGACACCCAATGCCTGCGACCGGGCGGGCGCCGGGATCCCGATTGTCCGACCGTCGTCCCCTCGGGGACGACGAGAGTCGAGCTCATGACCCGTCCGAGGTTATCGGCTCCGGGCGAGTCAGGATCGGGATCGACCTACGCTTGAGGGATGAGCCCATCCAACCTCCACGGACTGGCTGCAGCCGGTGTGTCCATCTGGTCCGATCAGATCTCCAAGGCGATGCTCGACTCCGGTGAGCTGGCCCGGCGGATCATCGATGACGCGGTGACCGGCGTCACATCGAACCCCAGCATCTTCGCCGCCGCCATCGTCGGATCATCGGACTACGACAAGCCGTTGGCAGAGCTGAAGTCGGCCGGGCTTCCGACCGAGGAAATCGTGAAGAGCCTGATGACCTCCGACCTCCAGCGGGCCTGCGATGAACTGGCCGGAGCCTTCGAGGAGAGCGAGGGCACCGACGGATTCGTGTCTGTCGAGGTCTCCCCCACCCTGGCCGGCGAAACCGATGCCACCGTGGCCGAAGCTAGAGACTGGTTGAAGCAAATCGACCGTCCCAACCTGTTGGTGAAAGTCCCGGCCACCCCCGAGGGGATACCTGCGATACGGCAACTCACGGCGGAGGGGATCTCGGTGAACATCACCCTGATCTTCTCCCTGGAGCGCTACAAGGAGGTCATCGAGGCCTATCTGAGCGGCATGGAGGAGTATGCCACCGCGGGGGGGGATCTGAGCAAGGTGGCGTCGGTGGCGTCGTTCTTCGTCTCACGCTTCGACACCGAGGTCGACCGACGGCTCGACGAGATCGACAGTCATGAGGCCCTGTCACTCAGAGGAGTCACCGCCAATGCCAACGCTCGGGTCGCCTACGGCTTGTTCCTGGAGCAGTTCGGCTCGAGTCGATTCGAAGAGATCTCTGCCCATGGGGCCCGTCTCCAGAAGCCGCTTTGGGCGTCGACCTCAACCAAGAACCCCGAATACTCCGACCTGCTCTACGTGGAGAACCTGGTGGCCCCGGACACGGTCAACACCATGCCCCTGGACACGATGGATGCCTATCAGGATCACGGCAACCCCTCGCCACAGCCATTCACCGAAGCTGATATCGAGCAAGCCAAGCTCGACCTGGCGCGATTGGCCGAGGTGGGTGTGGACTACCAGGACGTGGTTCAGGTTCTCGAAGACGAGGGTGTCGACAAGTTCGTCAAGAGCCACCAGGAACTGCTCGCCGAGGTGGACAGGGCGTAGACCCTTCCCACCGCGGATATCGCGTGGGGACTGGTGAACGTGGCACTGGCCATTGCCACTCGGACCACATCAGCCCTCCTCCCTTGGATTACATCTCGGATTGAGTGCGAGAGCTGAACCTGCGCCAACAGAAAGCTTGACCGTGCAGAAATGGAGTGTGAGAAAGTCGGCTTCCCCGGGACCTTGCGCTCGCAAGGTGCAGACGACAACAAGCCCGACCATGGTCGAATACATCAGGCCAGGGAGGCGATAGCAACAGCCGGAGAAGCAATCCTCATCGAGTGCTATGCGGTCGTCGTGTCGCAGATGATCCGGGGTTGTCGTCGGGGGTGTGACCGGCTTCGAACGCTTCAAGCGATGGGGCGGATCGCGCTTGGAAGGAAGCGGCGTCTTACGTGCCGATCACGTGCACAGCCTGATTTGGGCGTTAGGAGCCGAGCCTGGGTTGTCTGCGTGTGCGAAGGGGACCGTACGTGAGCGGACCGCCAAAACGATTTACAGGGCAATACACCTAGACCTTGTCAGGGTTGCTGAGGTCGCCGACCGTCGGTTCGCCGGCCAATTCGTATTCGAGCTGGATCGACCCGTTGGGGAAGACCCGCGACCGGGTCAACCGCAGCGCCGACGGGACGGCCCCGCCCTCGAAGACGCGCTTGCCGCCGCCGAGCACCACCGGGTAGACCCAGAGATTGAGCCGGTCCACCAGC
>JBOGEU010000209.1:0-1931 GCA_050741995.1 Acidimicrobiia bacterium
GGGTGGTCGTCGTCTAGTGCTCCGGTGCTCCGGCTCAGCCCACCACGAAGTTGATCACGTTGGGGGGGCGGGCGATGACCTTTTGGACGACGGCCCCGTCGATCCAGCCCTGGACCTTGTCCAGGCCGAGGGCGAGATGCTCGGCGGCCTCGGCCGAGATATCGGCGGGGACGTCGACACGGTCACGAACCTTGCCGTTGACCTGGACCACCATGGTGACCGTAGACTCCATGACCAGGCTCTCGTCCCACGCCGGCCATGCCTGCTCGGCCAGCATCCCTCCCATTTCCCGCATCTCCCACAGCTCGTGGGTGACGTGGGGTGAAGCCGGGGCCAGCATCAGCACCATGATCCGATAGGCATCATCGAACGTCTCGCGGCGGGGCGTGCCGGCGAGATACTCCTGGAACACGTTCGCCAGGGACATCACCGAGGAGACGATCGTGTTGAAGTGGAAGCGGTCGATGTCCTCGGTGACCCGTTTCAGGGTTCGATGGGTCTCCGCCATCAGCGCTGCGTCGTATTCGTTCGGGGCACGATCGACGAAAGGGTGATCGGCGGTGCCCATCTTCCAGATCCGGTCCAGGAACCGCTTGGTGCCCGGCACCCCTGCGTCATTCCACACCGCGTCGTCCGTCGGCGGCCCGACGAACAACTCGAACAACCTGAGGGCGTCGGCGCCGTACTCCCGGTAGTACTCGTCGGGGGGCACCACATTGCCCTTCGACTTCGACATCTTGGCTCCGTCCTTCACCAGCATCCCCTGGGTGAACATCCTGGTGAAAGGCTCACTCACCGGGCTGAGCCCGATGTCGTTGAGGAACTTGGTGACGAAGCGGGCATAGAGCAGGTGGAGGATGGCGTGCTCCACGCCCCCGATGTACTGGTCGACCGGCATCCAGTAGGCGGCCTTGTCCGTGTCGAAGATCGCTTGGTCGTTGTGGGGGTCGGTGTACCTGAAGAAGTACCAGGAGGAGTCGACGAAGGTGTCCATGGTGTCGGTCTCGCGTCGAGCCGGACCCCCACAGCGGGGACATGTCGTGTTGACGAACTCGTCGACGGCCGCCAACGGCGACCTCCCTCGCGGCGAATAGTCGTCGACCTCGGGAAGCTCGACCGGAAGCTGGTCGCGGGGAACCGGCACCAGCCCGCACTCGGGGCACTCGAGCATCGGGATCGGGCAGCCCCAGTATCTCTGTCTCGAGATCAGCCAGTCCCGGAGCCGGTACTGGACCGTCCCCTGGCCGACCTCTTTCTCCTTCAGCCAGGCGATCATCCGCTCCTTGGCCCGTTCCCGATCGAGACCGTCGAGGAAGCCCGAGTTGACGGTGACACCCTCACCGAGGTAGGCCTCGCCCTCCCACCCCTCGATCGGCTGCACCGTGCGGATGATGTCGAGGTGGTATTTGGTGGCGAATTCCCAGTCTCTCTGGTCCTGACCCGGGACGGCCATGATCGCCCCGGTCCCATAGCCCATCAGGACGTAGTCGGCGATGTAGATGGGCACCTGTTTGCCGTTGACCGGATTGATCGCATGACGCCCGGTGAACACCCCGGTCTTTTCCCCTTCGGCGAGGCGTTCGATCTCCGACTCCCGGGCGGCGCGGATGGCATAGGCCCTCGCCTCCTCCTCGTGCTCGGTGCCGGCGATCAGGGTCTCGACGAGCGGGTGCTCGGGGGCGAGCACACAGAAGGTCATGCCGAAGATGGTGTCGGGCCGAGTGGTGAAGACCTCGAAGCCCTGGTCCGAGTCGGCCACCTGGATCCTGAAGCGGGCACCCTCGGAGCGACCGATCCAATTTCGCTGCATGGTGCGCACCCGATCCGGCCAGTCGTCGAGCGAGTCGAGATCATCGAGCAGCCGGTCGGCGTAGTCGGTGATCTTGAAGAACCACTGGGCGAGATTCCGCTTCTCGACCATGGTCCCGCAT
>JBOGEU010000210.1:0-1305 GCA_050741995.1 Acidimicrobiia bacterium
TCCTTGTCGACCCGCTGGTACTCCTCGGCGGTGAGGATGGGCTTCATCTGTAAACGAGGCTACATCTACGCCTGGGCACACTCCCACGTTCAGAGGTCGACGAGCTCCAGTTCAGGGATTCGCTCGAAGTGTTTGCGGTTCCTGGTGGCGAATGGCAGCCCGTGGCGAAGGCAGGTCCCCGCCTGGAGGGCGTCGGCCAAACCGATGCCGCGGCCCTGGTCTGCGAGGCTCGCATGTATGCGGCCGGCGGTTAGTGCCGCAGACAGGTCGACGGGAAGGGTGCGCGACCTGAAAAGGCGGAGGATGCTGTCCTTGCGATCCAGGAAGTCGCTGCCCAGCCGAATCTCGAAGGCGGTGACGGCGGTAAACCTCAGCCGATGCTGGGGGATCAGCGCCCTGATGAGGTCCGCTCCCTCACCGCGCCCGCGTAGAAAGTCGATGACCAGGTCAGAGTCGACGACTACGAGGCCCGCCACGTCGCCCTTGCCTCCTCGATGCGCCGACGCATCTCGTGTTCCTCGCTCTCGTCAATGGATGACTCCAGGGAAAGCAGCAAGTCCACTTCGTCGGCGCCGAGGTCGGCGAGGTAGGCGTTCAGCGCCTCTTCGACCAGTTGGGAGAAGCCGCGCAAGCCACGGTGGCGGGCCAAGTTGAGCAACGAGTCATGGAGATGGGCCGGGATCTCAATCGTGGTTCGCATGCACACATGCTAGCATGCATGTCGCCGTCACGGCTTAGGCGACGCCCCTTGCCGCCCAGGCCACCGCGCTCACCACCACGGGATCGGCGGGCAGTGTCTCCCGTATGGTCGTCTCGAGCTCGGTCTGCCGGCTCGGCTCCAGTGAGGCGAAGTACGAGCCGGCCGGGCCCACTCCGAGCGTGAACGGCTCCCACCAGTCGTCGAACGTGGCGTGCTCGACCTGTACGGTGAGACCGGTCTCCTCGACCTGGTCCAATCCGGCCTGTCGAAACAACTCTCCGAGGTGGCCCTGGCGGACGCCGGGAAGATGCGATTCATCGTCCAATTCGTGATCGAGTCGGCGTGCCGCCTCCCAGAACCGGGCCAATGGTCCCTGGACCCCGCCGTGGTCCCAGACACAAGCTGCGACGACGCCACCGGGGCGGGTGACTCGTCGCATCTCGCCCAAACCCGCTATCGGGTCCTTCATGAAATGAACCACCAGTTGGGCCAGCGTGGCGTCGAAGCTGTGGTCAGGGAACGGCAGGTCGTCTGCAGCCGCGACCTGCACGTCGACACCCGGGTACCGGTCCCGGGTCGCCGCAACGAACGGCTCCGACGGGTCG
>JBOGEU010000211.1:0-1105 GCA_050741995.1 Acidimicrobiia bacterium
GTCCACACACATGGCCACCAGGTCGTAGCCGACCCCATCCCAGCGCTTGGCCCTCCTCGCCAAATCGAGCTTGGTCCCCACCCCGTCGGTCGACATCATGAGCACCGGGCGGTCGTAGCCGTCCGGGATCTCGACCCCGGCGGCGAAACCGCCGAAACCGCCTACGACATTTGCGGTCCAGGTGGCGGTGACCGCCCGGGCGATTCGGGCGACATGGCGCTCAGCGCCTCCCAAGTCCACCCCGGCATCTCCGTAACTCGTCATGTCAGGACCGCTCGAGCTGGAACTTGTCCGCCACCTCTGGGATCTCGGTCGGGTACACGCCGGATAGGCAAGCCGTGCAGAAACCGGCATCGGCCACCCCGGTGGCGTCGAGAAGGCCCTGGAGCGAGAGATAGCCGAGCGAGTCGGCCCCGATGTGCCGGCGGATCTCGTCGACCTCCAGCCTGGCTGCAATCAGAGTCGAGCGGTCGGAGGTGTCCATCCCGTAGAAACACGGCCATCGGTACGGCGGGGACGAGACCCGGAGATGAACCTCGGTCGCTCCCGCGTCCCGGACTATCTGCACCAGCTTCCGGGTTGTCGAGCCTCTCACGATCGAGTCGTCGACCAGTACCACCCGCTTGCCCCTGAGGTTGTCCGGTATCGGGTTCAGCTTGAGCCGGATGCCCCGGTCTCTGAGGCCCTGAGTCGGCTCGATGAAGGTGCGCCCGATGTAGCGGTTCTTGACCAGCCCGTCGTTGTAGGGGATCCCGCTGGCCGCAGCGAAGCCTTGTGCGGCGGGGAGGCCCGATTCGGGCACGGGCACCACGACGTCTGCCGCCGCCGGGTGCTCGGCGGCGAGGGTCTCGCCCATCTGACGTCTCGCGGCGTGGATGCCCCGGCCGTACATGTGACTGTCGGGCCGGGCAAAGTACACGAACTCGAAGAGACAGAGACGCGGTTTCACCTCGGGGCAGATGGAGTAGCTATGGACCCCACCGGCATCGATGACCACCATCTCGCCTGCAGCCACCTCGCGAACGAATTGCGCGCCGACCAGGTCGAGGGCGGACGTCTCCGAGGCCAGGACCCAGCCCCCCTCCGGCAGCGAGCCGAGACACAA
>JBOGEU010000212.1:0-2532 GCA_050741995.1 Acidimicrobiia bacterium
GTGCAGACCCTCCCCGCTTCTCTCCAGGAAACGGCCTACGGGGGTGTCCGCAGCGAGCGGCTGCAGCAATTGGACGAATGACCCGCCGACGGGGATCATCGCCTCCTCGACGCCCTGACTGTCGACCTTCTCCCGGTAGAGGGGCTCGACCCGATATCGCAGGCGATAGTCGGCCACTGCCGCATCCAGGTCGCGCACCGCGATTCCCACATGGTCGAGGTTGAGGAGCTTCACCGGACAGAGGCTATTGCGCCGCCGGAGCGGTGTCACCTGGGGCCATTACCATCCGGCCCAGGAGGTTTCTTCTCATGACCAACCCTGTGATCACCGGAATCGCACGCACTCCAATCGGCAAATACGGTGGGGCGTTGACCCCGCGACGCGCCGTCGAGTTGGGAGGCGTCGCCATAGCCGCCGCGCTGGAGCGGAGTCAGGTCGATCCATCTGTGATCGACGAAGTCCTGTTCGGCCATGTTTTGCAGGCAGGCGAGGGCCAAATCACCGCACGTCAGGCGGCGGTGCGGGGCGGGCTGCCGATGACGGTTCCCTCGGTGACGATCAACAAGGTGTGCCTCTCCGGGATGTCGGCCATCGGGCTCGCCGAGCGCGGGATACGTGCCGGTGACGCCAAGTTCGTGATGACCGGGGGAATGGAGAGCATGTCGAACGCCCCGCATGTCGTCCGCGAGCTGCGCTGGGGAGCCCGGATCGGCAACGCCGAGCTGGTCGACATCATGCAGCACGACGGTCTCTTCTGTGCCTTCGACCATTGCACGATGGGCGAGTCGTCGGATCACAAGAACCAGCGGCTCGGGATCGAGCGGGAGCAGCAGGATGAGTGGTCGGCCCGCAGCCACCAGCGGGCGGAGCAGGCGACGACCAGTGGCCTCTTTGCCGCCGAAATCGCCCCGGTCACCGTCCCCGGTCGCAAGGAAACCCGCCTCGTCGAGCACGACGAGGGGATAAGGGCCGGTTCGTCCGTCGAGTCACTCGCCGCCCTGCAGCCGGCATTCGTCGCCGGGGGCACCATCACCGCCGGCAACGCATCACAGCTCTCCGACGGGGCGGCGGCGTTGGTAGTCGCCGATCGCGACGCCGCCGAAGCGTCCGGGGCAACGATCGTCGCCGAGATCCTCGCCTACGGCCAGATCGGGGGCGGTGACGCCACGCTTCACGAGCGGCCTGCGGAGGCCCTCTCGGTAGCCCTCAAGAAAGCCGGCCTCGACCCTTCCGACCTCGACCTCGTCGAGATAAACGAGGCATTCGCCGCAGTCGCCATCTGGTCGGCGCGGATGCTGGACCTCCCGGAGGCGAAGGTCAACGTCAACGGTGGAGCAGTGGCGCTCGGCCACCCGCTGGGCGCCAGCGGGGCACGTCTGGTGGTGACCCTGATCAACGCCCTCCGCGACCGGGGTGGTGGGATCGGCGGCGCCACCCTCTGCGGTGGCGGCGGGCAGGGCGACGCCATCATCGTCAAGGTCGCCTGATGGCCGAGCCCGTCGAGCGGAACCTCGGCCTGGACCTGGTCCGCGTCACCGAGACCGCAGCCATGGGTGCGGCGAGATGGCTCGGTCGCGGCGACAAAGAGGCGGCCGATCAGGCAGCTGTCGACGGGATGCGCCTCCATCTGGCGACATTGGACATCGACGGGTTGGTGGTGATCGGCGAGGGGGAGAAGGACTCTGCACCAATGCTGTACAACGGGGAGCGGGTCGGCACGGGCAGCGGGCTGGTGGTCGACGTGGCCGTCGACCCCGTGGACGGGACCCGGCTCACCGCGGCCGGGAACCCGGGCGCCATCGCCGTCATCGCCCTCGCCGAGGGACGGGACACGATGTACGCCCCAGGGTCGCTGGTCTACATGGACAAGATCGCAGTCGGGCCCGAAGCGGTGGGCGTCGTCGAGCTCGGGGCCCCGATCGAGCACAACCTGCACCAGGTTGCCAAGGCAAAGCACAAGGATGTGAACGACCTGAGGGTCCTCATCCTCGACCGGCCCCGCAATCAGCCGTACATCGACGGTGTGCGGAAGGCAGGCGCCCGCATCTCCCTGATCGGGGACGGGGATGTCGCCGGCGCCATCGCCACCGCCCAGGACGAGACCGCTGCAGACATCCTGCTCGGCATCGGTGGGTCGCCCGAGGCGGTGATCGCGGCTGCCGCTCTCCGCTGCATGGGGGGGGAGATCCAGTGCCGGCTCTGGCCACGCGACGATCGAGAGCGTCAAATCGCGATCGACACCGGTCTCGACCTCGACCAGGTGATGACCACCGCCGACCTCGTCAAGTCCGACAATGTCTTCTTCGCCGCCACCGGTGTCACCGGAGGTGAGTACCTGAAAGCGGTCGAGTTCCGTCGTGAGGACCATGTCGTCACTCACTCGGTGATCATGCGCTCCAAGACGGGCTCGATCCGCTACATGAACGCCACCCACAACCTGTCCCGCCTCGGCGAGATCTCGGCCCAAACCCTCGACTGACGCCTCGAGGGGGGCACGCGTTGTCCCCCCTTTCGAAGGGGGGACCGACCGAG
>JBOGEU010000213.1:0-1615 GCA_050741995.1 Acidimicrobiia bacterium
TCTTTCGGGACGCGCCCGACCAGTGAGGGTTAGCAAGCGTGCGTGATGGGGTGGATTGTACGGGCGGCGCCCGGCGTTGGGTAATTGGTGTCCCCGGCACCGGGTAGTGGTGCTCAGTCGATCCTGATGGCGCCGGCGCGGGCAAAAAGCCGCTCCGACGCCGCGTTCCCCGCGGTGATGAAGGCGTCTACCGAATCCCACCCCTGACGAGCCAGGCTCCCGATGCTCTTCTCCAGCAATGTGGCGGCGACACCATGGCCCTTGGCCGATGATCGTGTCATCACGTAGCCGACCAGCGGACGGTCCTCCCAGCTGGAGATGAGGATTGCTGCCAGGAGCAGGTCTCCGTCCTCGGCCACCCACGAGCCACTGAGGTTCGGCTCGCCGCCCAGATACTCGACGACCTCGGACTCTGCCTCGTCGATGCCCTCCCCCTCGTAGTCGATGGTGCCGATGTAGGAGTCGAGCATGAGCTCGGCAAGGCGATCGCAGTCGTCCGGCGTCGGGTGGCGGATCAGGAACGGAGGGTCGACCAAGGCGCGAGGAGAGCGGTCGATCATCGAGATTCGGTACCGGTGGCGCTCCGGGGAGCCCATTGACTCAGCCCCAGGACGGCTCGCCGAGACGGTTGCGCAGCGACATCATCGTCTTGGCGTGGATCTGGCAAACCCTGGACTCGGTCACGCCGAGGACATCGCCGATCTCGGCCAGTGTCATGCCCTCGTAGTAGTAGAGCGTCACCACCAGGCGCTCCCGTTGGGGAAGGCGGTTGATGGCATCCACCAGGCCGTGACGGGTCTCCTCGGCCTGAAATGCGGTCTCGGGTGAGACCCCGGTCGGGTCGGCGAGCATGTCGCCGACCGAGGTCGACGAGTCGGAGCCGACGAACTCGTCGAGGGCGGCGATGCCCGAACGGCCGATCTCGGCCAGGGCCCCCTGGAGGTCGTCGACGTCCATCTCGAGCACATCGGCAAGCTCCTGGTCGGTCGGGGCCCGCTGCAACGAATGCTCCAACTCGGCGATGGCGGCCTCGATCTGGCGGGCCCGGGACCGAACCGAGCGTGGCACCCAGTCGAGGGCGCGCAGCTCGTCGAGGATCGCGCCCTTGATCCGATTGATGGCATAGGTCTCGAATTTGAAGCCGCGCTCCAATTCGAACTTGTCGATGGCGTCGATCAGCCCGAACAGGCCGTAGCTGGCGAGATCGTTCTGATCCACCGAGCGGGGCAGTCCGGCACCTACCCGGCCCGCCACGTATTTGACCAACGGCGAGTAATGGAGGATCAGACGCTCACGAGCATCGGCATCGGCCGAGGCCTTGAAGCGCTCCCATAGACCGTCGACCTGGGTGGTCTCAGGCCCTTGGGTGGCTTCGGTCATAAGTTCCTCTCAGATGCTGACGGGTCACGGCAGTGTAGATCTGGGTGGTCGCCAGATCGGTATGTCCGAGCAGGTCCTGCACGGTTCGCAGGTCGGCGCCCCCCTCGAGGAGGTGGGTGGCGAAACTGTGACGCAGGGCGTGCGGGAACGTGGCGACCCTTTTTCGGACCACTCTGCGGATCCCCCTTGAATCTAGTCGACCACCTCGCACCCCCACCCACAGCGCCGTGCCGGC
>JBOGEU010000214.1:0-3411 GCA_050741995.1 Acidimicrobiia bacterium
GAGCGGAAGAGATGGCCGGTCCCTGGGCGGGGGGTCGGATGGGGGTGGAAGGGCGGACACCCGGTTCAGAGCGGAAGAGATGGCCGGTCCCTGGGCGGGGGGTCGGAGGGGGGTCGCCCCCCCTCACATATCACGTACCGAGTACGGCCTCGGTGAGGTCGTCCACGAGGTAGGTGAGATCGCCGAGACGGCCCTCCCGGACCTCGGCCGCTTCCAGCATCATCATGGCGGCGTGGTAGGCGACCCAGGGTCGATACCTGCTCTCCGGCAACTCGGCCCCGTACCCGCTGCGAAATGCCGCTGCCGCGTCCTCGCCGATACGGGCGGCAAGCCGCCACACGGCCAGGGTGAGGTCCCATTCGGGTGGCGCCAGCGTGGCCCACTCCCAGTCGACGATCGTGATCGCACCGTCCTCGTCGACGACGAACTTGGAGAGAACGGGCTTGGTATGAGATGGCGCCGGCGCCGTCGCCAGCGGTGGCTCCAGCTGAATTGCCTTGTCGAGGACGGCCTGGTCCATCCCGAACCTGCGCCGATATCGGCCGAGACGCTCGATCGTGGACCGGTAGTGGCTCAGCACGTAGTCCGAGTCGATCCCCGCCGCCAGGTTGGTGATCTGCGCCTTGGAGGAGTGGACGCCACGGAGGGCCGCTCCCGAGGCTTCGACCGCATCGAGGTTCTTGGGAAGACTGGCCAGGCTCCAGTGGCCGGCGTCGTTCATCCTCAGCCAAGCCATCTCGCCTTCGGTGCCGTGACCGCCCACTCGAGGCACCGCGGGCACGGCCGCCAGGGCCTCGAGGGCATGCCTTTCCCTTCGCTCCCGAGACGTGACCGGGTACACCTTCACGATCGAGCTCTGGTCGCCTTCGATCACTCGAAACACCTTGTTGGCGCCTGAGGAAAGCTCGCGCACCAAGGCGTTCGGATGAAGTTTCGTGACAAGCTCTCTTGCATCCATTCCCTGTGATCCCCTTTGGAAAGGCAGCCGGAACGATTGCGTCCAGCGGGCAGTTAGCCTCTTGCTGCACCCAGGCTAGCGAGATAACCCCGTGTCACTAGAGCTTCGTTATCCGGATGGAAAGGTCGTCGAGCACTCCGACGGCGCCACCGGTCTCCAGGTTGCCGAGTCGATCGGACCTCGACTGGCCAAGTCCGCGGTTGCGGTGAAGCTCAACGGCGAGTTGCGCGATCTCGACCGGCCACTCGACCAGGACGGCGACTTCGCGGTCATAACCCTCGACACGGACGAGGGTCTCGACGTCCTCCGCCACTCTTCGGCTCATGTGCTGGCGCAGGCCGTTCTCGATGTTGTCGAGGGCTCCACCTTCGCCATCGGCCCCGCGATCACCGACGGCTTCTACTACGACTTCAAGGTCCCCGAGCCCTTCACCCCCGAGGACCTGGAGCGGATCGAGGCTCGCATGCGCGAGATCATCGCCGAGGACCAGCCGTTCGAGAGGGAGGCGATGTCCCGTGCCCAGGCGCTGAAGTTGTTCGAATCGCATCCGTTCAAGGTCGAGATCATCCAAAGTGTCGAGCCCAGCGAGGTCACGCCCGGCGAAGACGTCACCGTCTACAGGAATCTCGGCTTCGTCGACCTGTGCCGTGGACCTCACCTTCCCTCGACCGGGCGGATCCCCACGGTGAGGCTGCTGCGTAGCTCCGGCGCCTACTGGCGGGGTGACGAGAACCGTGACCAGCTGCAACGCATCTACGGGACGGCTTGGCCTTCGGCGAAAGGCTTGGAGGACTACCTGACCCGTCTCGAGGAGGCGGAGAGGAGAGACCATCGCCGTCTCGGCCCCGAGCTCGACCTCTACAGCTTCCCCCAAGAGCTCGGGTCGGGCCTGGCCGTCTGGCACCCCAAGGGGGGGACACTGCGCAAGGTGGTCGAGGACCACAGCCGCGAGCTGCACGAGCGGTTCGGGTTCGAATTCGTGTTCACCCCGCACCTGGCCAAGGCCGACCTTTGGGAGACCTCGGGCCATCTCGGGTACTACGCCGAGAACATGTACCCGCAGCTGGAATTGGACAACGACCAGGGGTATGTGGTCAAGCCGATGAACTGCCCCTTCCATGTCCTCATCTACAAGAGCAGGTCCCGTTCCTACCGTGACCTCCCGCTCCGGTTGTCCGAGCTGGGCTCGGTCTACCGATACGAGAAGTCAGGTGTGGTCCACGGCCTGCTGCGGGCCCGGGGATTCACCCAGGACGACTCACACACGTTCTGCACACAGGACCAGCTGGCCTCGGAGTTGGCGCTCCATCTCGACTTCTGCCTGACCTGGCTCCGTCATGGTGGTTTCACCGATTTCGAGGCCGATCTCAGCACCCAGCCCGAGAAGTCGGTGGGGGAGCAGGAGCGATGGGAGTTCAGTCAGCGGGAGTTGGCCAATGCCCTCGACGCCTCCGGCGTGCCCTACCGCGTCGCCGAGGGCGAAGGCGCCTTCTATGGGCCCAAGATCGACCTCCACGTCAAGGATGCGATCGGCCGACGCTGGCAGCTCAGCACCATCCAGCTCGATTTCACCCTCCCCGAGCGCTTCGACCTCGAGTACGCGGCGCCGGGAAATGTGACAGAGCGCCCCTACATGATCCACTGTGCCAAGGCGGGCTCTCTGGAGCGGTTCATCGGGGTTCTCGTCGAGCATTACGCAGGGGCATTCCCGATGTGGCTGGCCCCGGTCCAGGTGTCGATAATCCCGGTGGCCGATCGCCACGAGGACTACGCGGAGTCGGTTGCGCAGCGGTTTCATGACGCCCGGCTCCGGGCCGAGGTCGACGTCTCCGACGAGACCGTGGGCGACAAGATCCGAAAGGCGCTCACCCAGAAGGTCCCGGCGGTGATAGTGGTCGGGGACGACGACATGGCGCATTCCACCGTCGGGCTGCGCTTCTACGGTGAGGACAAGGACACTCGTGGCGTGCCTGTGATCGAGGCGACCAACCGGCTGGTGGAGATGGCGAAGGAGCCCGGATCGTGAGCGACGATCGTGAGCCGAGGGTCGACCGCTCCGGGATCTTCATCGAGCGCGACCTGGCCGACTCGGTCGCAATCGAAGAGGAGCTCGATTCGAATGTGGTCGGGCCGTATCGGTTCCCCCACCCCACACGTCGCCGGACGGCGGGATGGGTGTTCGTGGTGGCTGCGGTGATCACCATGATCGTGATCGACGGTGGGTGGTTGCCCGCAATCGGGCTGCTCGCGCTGTCTGCCTGGAATTTCGCATCGGCCTGGCCTCTGAAAGTCGACGAGAGTCGAGCGCTGTCGCTAGCCGGCGCCGCCGTCGACTTTCCGGTGGGCCATGCCTCGGCGGCGGTCACCTTTCGTGGGATTCGATCCAGACCGAGGTGGAGCGTGATCCTCTACTCGGCTGCCGAGCCCCCCGATATGCGGGCCCTGGTGGTGGT
>JBOGEU010000215.1:0-4915 GCA_050741995.1 Acidimicrobiia bacterium
CGCTCGGTGAGGGTGGTTTTGCCCGCGTCGATGTGAGCCATGATCCCGATGTTTCGGGTTCGGCTCAGCGGCACCTGCCGCAGCTGTGACAGCGCAGCGTTTCCGTCGCTCATTCTCTCTCTTACTCCGACTCGTTATGAGGTTGTGAACGTCCCACGTCCTGCGGTTCGGGCTCGTTTCGGTGGCGGGCCCGCCTACTGGAACGTTCGTTGCATCTGGTGTCAGCTATTTGGGACTGTTTCGGTCACCAGCGGTAGTGGGCGAACGCCTTGTTGGACTCCGCCATCTTGTGGACATCTTCTTTGCGTTTGATCGCGGCCCCGGTGTAATTCGATGCATCGAGGATCTCGTTGGCCAGACGCATGGTCATGGTCGGTTCCCGGCGTTGCCTGGCGAAATTGACCAGCCAGCGGATGGCGAGGCTCTCCTGGCGACGCGCCGAGACCTCGACCGGGACCTGGTAGGAGCTGCCGCCCACTCGACGGGAGCGGACCTCGACCTGGGGCCGGATGTTGTCCACCGCACGCTTGAGGATCACACTCGGGTCCTGGCTGGTGCGCTGCTCGACGACTTCGAGGGCGCCGTAGACGATCTCGCGGGCGGTGTTCTTCTTTCCCTTCCACAAGACCTTGTTGATCACCTTGCTGACGAGGACGCTGCGGAATACCGGGTCTGGCTCGATCTTGCGCTTCTGTGCCGGAGCCCTGCGCATCAGGACTCCTTCTTCGAGCCGTAACGGCTGCGAGCCTGCCTGCGGTCACTGACCCCCGACGCATCGAGAGCGCCGCGGATGACCTTGTAGCGAACACCGGGCAGGTCTCGGACGCGACCGCCACGGACCAGCACGATGCTGTGCTCCTGGAGGTTGTGTCCTTCGCCTGGAATGTACGCCGTGATCTCGATTCCCGAAGAGAGACGAACGCGACACACCTTGCGCAGCGCCGAGTTCGGCTTCTTGGGGGTCACCGCGTAGACACGGGTGCAGACACCGCGTCTTTGCGGGGCGCCACCGAGTGCGACCGCCTTGGCTTTCTTCCTCTTTGGCTTCCTGCCCTCGCGGACAAGTTGCTCGATCGTCGGCATGTTGCTCCTAACGCGAGGAAACGGCGCGGGCGCAGCCCGGAGCACCGATCCTGTTGTGAAACCTTGCGTACCAGGCACGGAATGTGCCCGGCTCGTCCGGTCTGCGCTCCCGAAGAGCGGCCCCGGACGCAGAGCAGATTCTATGTATCTGCCTGCACGCGTACCAAATCCAGCCGATCGAGAGCGGCTGGATAGCGGAGGATACCAGGGCCCGGGGATTGTGACGAGGGGTTTACGGCGTCGTGGTCGTTGAGGTGGTTGGGGGCGTGGTCGAGGTTGCAGGCATGGTCGATGTGGTGGTTGTGCTCGGGGCAAGGGTGGTGGTGGGCAGTGCCGTGGTGGTGGTCGTGCTCGGCTGCGTGGTCGGCGTCGTACCCGGAGGGAGCGTGGTCGTGGGCCCGGTCGATGGAGGCTGAGTGGGCGCCGGGGCTGTCGTCGGGGGCCCGGTGGTGGTGCTTCCCGGCGGAAGGGTTGGTGATGGCGCCGGCGAGCCAGGTCGGGTCGTGGTGGGGGAGGTGCCTCCCGTGCCCGGTCCATCCACTTGTGGCGGCTGACCATCGGTGAACCCGGCAACGGTGGATGTGGTACCTGGAGCCGTGGTCTCAGAGGTGGTCGAGACGGTGGTGGTGACCAGGCTCCCTGTACCGGGATCATTTGTGATGTCGACCGCGGCCACCTCGTCGGCGTCGCGTGGGTCACAAGAGCGGGTCGCAAGCTGTTCGAAGTCGCCCGCGGGATCGATGCTGTCGGCGCCGGCGTAGACCACATTCCCCGGTCCCCTCCCGTCTCGCACCGCGAACCAGGCGCCGTCGGTCGACCGGCCCACCAGCTCGACAGTCTCGCCGCTGAACAACACCCCGAGCTCGGGCTCACCCGGGCAGCCGTATACCGCGCTCTCGGTGAGCACGGTCCCGGTGGTCTCGAACCCTGCAAGCCGACCGACCCAGGAGATTGCGAGCACGGCGCCGGCCGCAAGCAGTACCACTGCCAGGGCCATCGCAATGCGACTGGCGGTAACGATGTCGAACCGGGGGCGGCGTCGATGCGCCCCTCGAGACGGGCTACCGGACTTGAGGCGCCTGGCCACCTCTTCGGCCAACTCGGACGGCGAGAGCCGTCTCGGCGGATCGCCGGAGCGATCTCGTTTGAAAGTCATCGACAGGACCTCAGCTCGATTCGGCGCCCAACAGCCGGTTCCCGCCGAACCGGAAAGCTATGGGAGGATGCCGTCGCTGTCAACGTAGAAAGGACCACCCCGCGGGGCGGTCCTTTCAACGGTTTTTCCGCTCGCCGGGGAGAAGAAGCCGACTACTCCTCTTCGTCGTTCCCTCCGCCGAGACTGCCACCGAGGGAGGCCAGCCATTCGGCGGGGTCCTCGGGGAGACCCTCGTCATCGCCAGGCGAGGACAGGCCACCATCGAGGAAACCGAGCGACGCCACGGTGGTAGCGCCCGGCAACGCAGGTTGCAGGGCCTGATACTGCTGGGCACCCGTGCCTGCCGGGATCAGCTTGCCGATGATCACGTTCTCCTTGAGACCACGCATGAAGTCGGACCTGCCCTGGATGGCGGCATCGGTCAAGACCCGGGTCGTCTCCTGGAACGACGCCGCGGAGAGCCACGAGTCGGTAGCCAGTGAGGCCTTGGTGATACCCATCAGCTCGGGTCTTCCTTCGGCCGGCTTCTTCCCGTTGGCGACGAGGTCCCGGTTGACATCACGGAAGTGCTGATCGTCGATCAACGCCGCCGGGAGGAAGTCCGAGTCGTTGGGCGAGACGACGCGCACACGACGGAGCATCTGACGGACGATCATCTCGATGTGCTTGTCGTGGATCTCGACACCTTGTGACCGATACACCTCCTGCACCTGGTCGACCAGGTACTGCTGGGTGGCGCGCACTCCCCGGATGTCGAGCACTTCCTTGGGGTCGAGCGGGCCCTCCGTGAGCTGGGTGCCTGCCTCGATCTCGGCGCCGCTGCCCACGCGGAGCTTGGCGTAACGGGAGATCGGGTACACGACCTCTTCGTCACCCGCATCGAGCACGATGCGACGACCGTCGCCGTCCTCGACGAGAGTCGCCACCCCCCTGGCATCCGAGAGCACTGCCTTGCCCTTGGGGGTGCGAGCCTCGAACAGCTCGACGACCCTGGGGAGCCCATGGGTGATGTCCTCGCCGGCGACACCGCCGGTGTGGAAGGTGCGCATCGTGAGCTGGGTGCCCGGCTCGCCGATCGACTGTGCAGCCATGATCCCGACCGCCTCGCCGGTCTCGACCGTCTTGCCTGTCGCCAGGGACAGCCCGTAACAAGCCTGGCACACCCCGCCCCTGGTCTCGCAGGTGAGTGGCGAGCGGACCCGAACCGTTTCGATGTCGGCCCCCTCGACGGCGTGCAACTCCTTCGTGCCGAGAACGGTCCCGGCCCTCAGCTTCACGTCGTCGACCGTGGCCACCAGGGTGCGGCCTTCCTTCACATCATCGGCGAGTGCCCGCCCGTAGATGCGGGACCGCAGGTTGCGGATCTTGTTGCCACGCTCGTCGACGACCGTGATCACGATCCCCTTGTCGGTCTCACAGTCCGCCTCGAGCACGATCATCTCCTGGGAGACGTCGACCAGGCGGCGGGTCAGATAGCCGGAGTCGGCGGTGCGCAACGCGGTGTCGGCCAAACCCTTCTTAGCCCCGTGAGTGGAGATGAAGTACTCCAGGACCGAAAGTCCCTCGCGAAAGTTGGAGATGATCGGCCTCGGGATGATGTCACCCTTGGGGTTGGCCACCAGGCCGCGCATGCCCGCGATCTGGCGAACCTGCATCATGTTTCCTCGGGCGCCGGACCCGACCATCATGTCGAGGGCATTGAACCGCTCCGACTTGAGACTGCCCTTCATCGCGTCGGTCACCTTCTCCGTGGCCTCGGTCCAGATCTCGATCAGCTCCTGACGACGCTCCTCGTCGGTGACGACGCCTTTCTGGAACAGGCTCTGAACCTTGTCCGCTCGATCCTCGTACTCCTCGAGGATCTGAGCCTTGTCGGCAGGGGTGCGGACGTCTTCGAGGGCGATGCTGAGCCCGGCCTTGGTCGAGTACTTGAAGCCGAGCTCCTTGATCCCGTCCAGTGTCTCGGCAACCGCCGAACGCGGGTAACGCTCGATCACGACCTCGATCAGCCTCCGAATGTCAGCCTTGATCACCACCGAGTCGACGAAGGGGAAGCCCTCCGGCAACACCTGATTGATGAGCACCCGGCCGAGGGTGGTCTCGGAGAGCCCGACCGAGCTCATCGGCTCGTCGGGGAGGAGACTGCCCAGGAGCGGCTTGAGATCCGCATGCAGCTCGGGGTCCCCGGCCAGCTCGCCCAATCGAATCTTGATCGGGGCGTGGAGAGACAGCTCCCCGATCTCGTGGGCCATCAGCGCCTCGTCGAAGTCGACGAAGTGGCGCCCGGCGCCCTTGGCGCCGTCGACATGCTCGGACAGGTAGTAGATGCCGATGACCATGTCCTGGGACGGAGTCACGATCGGACGACCCGAAGCCGGGGACAACACGTTGTTCGACGACAGCATCAGGATCCTGGCCTCGGCCTGAGCCTCTGCCGACAGCGGGAGGTGGACGGCCATCTGGTCCCCGTCGAAGTCGGCGTTGAAGGCCTCGCAGACCAGGGGATGGATCTGAATCGCCTTGCCTTCGACCAGCACCGGCTCGAAGGCCTGGATCCCGAGGCGATGCAGGGTAGGCGCCCGGTTCAAGAGGACAGGGTGCTCCTGGATCACGTCAGAGAGGACGTCCCACACCTGGGGTCGCTGCCGCTCCACCATCCGCTTCGCCGCCTTGATG